>NZ_MODX01000070.1:0-1002 GCF_001866125.1 Acinetobacter sp. LCT-H3
CTAATTAACGGAACCACATTATTTATTTAGGCTAAAGATATTCTGTTAGGCCTAAGTAGTAAATTTAGAAATTAACCATTTCAACTGTATTGAGCTTGTATAGCCAGTATCGATTGAGAGAGTCATGATAGAAAAAATTGGGCATGCAAAAAAAACNAACTGAAGTTTTCACCAAGTTAAGTTACGTTTTGATATTAGATTTACCAGACTTTATTCAAGATTTTGTATTGGATCTTAAAAATAAGATGGATGATGAAATCAAAAGAATGCTTGACCAGGCAGCAAAAGACAATCAAGACGTTGATGAATTTGAAATTTTAAAGTGGTTACTCGATACAATTGATGTAGCTCCTGAAGAAACTGAAGAGGTTAAAAAGCACCAACATAAAGAGGTGCATGCTGTGCTATTTACTTGTTTTTTTACTCAATTGTCCGAGGCCTTAAGTCTGAAGTTATCAGAACATATGAGAGTGGAGTCAAAACCGCAGCGTTGTGTTAAAAAATTGACTCAAAGAACTTATAAAAAATATTTTGGTTTGCCTAAAAACTTCAAGCTCAAGTTAGAACGAAACCTGAAAATCAATTTTTACCCTGAAAAATTATGGTAACTGTATGACTAATACTGATGGATTGTCAGATCTACACGAAGAAATCAAAATATTGGAAAAGTGGTTAAATCAGTCACTTGGTGAAAAAAAAGCTATTTTAAAAGATTTAGACGTTCAAAATAAGAATGAGTTGTATGCTGCTGCAGAAAAAATCCAGGTTACTATTAAAAAAAAGAGAATTGTGACGGAACATAAAATTCTGGCTGGTTTAACTCAATGGACTAAAATTGAACAAGAAGGGCGTCAGTATGGTTATCTGTTGACTGGATTAATTTGTGAAATGCTCAAAGAACTTATCAGTTTACCGAATTCTAGTTCTAAAGATAAAGAGCCTATCACCAACACAAAACTGATAGATTTTAAGCGAATAGTATGATGTGTGCTGAGAAAACAG
>NZ_MODX01000071.1:0-996 GCF_001866125.1 Acinetobacter sp. LCT-H3
GAACGGATGATGTAGTCAAATGCAGACAGTGATGCTTTCGCGCCTTCACCTGTAGCAATGATGATCTGCTTGTAAGGTACTGTGGTGCAGTCACCCGCAGCAAATACACCTTTCACATTGGTTTCATTGCGCTCGTTAATCACAATCTCACCGCGGTTGCTTAACTCAACTTTGGTTTCTTTCAGGAAATCCGTATTCGGTAACAAACCGATCTGAACGAAGATCCCTGCAAGCTCAACCGTATGTTCTTCATCGGTCGCACGGTCTTTATATTTCAGTGCAGTTACTTGTGAACCATCACCCACCACTTCTGTTGAAAGCGCATTCTTGATCACCGTGGTGTTCGGCAAGCTGTTGAGTTTGTCCTGAAGTACCTGATCCGCACGTAGTTTGGTATCAAATTCCACCAGGGTGACATGCTCAACAATACCAGCAAGGTCGATCGCAGCTTCTACACCCGAGTTACCACCACCAATCACCGCAACACGTTTGCCTTTGAACAGTGGACCATCACAGTGTGGACAGTAGGCAACACCACGGGTTTTGTATTCCTGCTCACCCGGAACATTCATCTCTCTCCAGCGTGCACCGGTTGACAGGATTACAGTTTTAGATTCAAGCTTGGCACCATTTTCTAAAGTCACTTCAACCAGACCGTTGGCAGTTTCATCTGCACCCTTGATGTCAGATACACGTTGCAGGTTCATGATGTCGACACCGTATTCACGTACGTGTGCTTCCATCTCGGCAGCAAATTTTGGACCTTGGGTCTTTTGCACTGAAGTAAAGTTCTCAATGTCCATGGTATCCATGACCTGACCGCCCATACGTTCAGCCACGATCCCGGTTTTGATGCCTTTACGCGCTGCGTAGATTGCAGAGGTATTTCCCGCAGGACCACCACCAATCACAAGAACATCAAACGCTTCTTTGGAATTCAGCTTTTCCGCATCTTTGGCAGCAGAATCCGTATCCAGCTTGGCAATGATTTCTTCC
>NZ_MODX01000072.1:0-882 GCF_001866125.1 Acinetobacter sp. LCT-H3
TGTATATTATAGAGATCATTTCCCTTTGACAAGCCACTTTACAAGCAATTAGAGTCTAATCTGCTATAAATTAAGCAGTTAAATCTATTTTTTTATTTTTCATCAAATTAATACAGAGAAATGCATCATTTTTATTCTTTTTCTATAAATCGATTCATTACAATCATTTTTCTGTCTCCTCTGCTCGTTCACTTAACTATAGCGAATCAGAAGTTTCTTTATCGTTTCGATTCCAATCACTTGGTCTAATAAAGACTCATTCATCTACCCTGCCAAATTTCAGGCAAAAAAAAACAAGGTATTCAACCTTGTTTTTTTAAATCTGGTGGGGATAGAGAGACTCGAACTCTCACGCCCAGAAGGCGCTGCGACCTGAACACAGTGCGTCTACCAATTCCGCCATATCCCCGCTGAACTGTATATTATAGAGATCAAGCTTTATTGACAAGCGCTTAAATAAATAATAAAGCCTTATTTAATCAAAAATTAAGCAATTAATTCATTCAAGTATTTTGATGGTCAGATTTTAAAAAATTAAAAACAATTTGATCCAAAAACTTTTATTCATCCAAATTTTTTCGATCAACGCATTTCGAGTGCACTTACATAAGTAATAATACATATGGCCAGTCATTATCAATTCTAAGATTTAAAAAACACAATAAATCTTGGCTCTTTTTATCAATTCGATTCTTTATAAAAACTTGCTACCCTTTTCTTATCTCCAAGTGAGCAAGAACTATCTTTTTATGCATTAAACTCTTTAGCTTTTTTTCTGGATGATCGATATAGAGTGATATAGAGTTTAAAAGAACCGTATGTTTTTTTCAAAGACCGAATCAGAGAGGAAAGCTTGCCATTAAATTTCAGGCGAAAAAAAAC
>NZ_MODX01000073.1:0-802 GCF_001866125.1 Acinetobacter sp. LCT-H3
AGAGCCTGTAAATAATTTTGTGTAATTGCTTTTCATAAATTTAAAGGTGATTGCTTAAGCGGTCACCGAATTCAATAATAAAGCGACTCATAGCTAAACGCCAGTCGCGAATAGGCATATTCCACTTTTTAGACGCTGCATCAATTGCCAAGTAAATCACTTTACGTACAGAATCATCCGTTGGAAAGACTTTCCGCTTTTTGATCGCCTGGCGTATTACGCTGTTTAATGACTCGATCGCATTAGTGGTATAGATGGCTTTGCGTATCTCGGCTGGATAAGCAAAGAAGGTATTCAGATTCTCCCAGTGCGTACGCCAGCTTTTGCTGATCTGTGGGTACTTGTCATCCCATGTTTGGGCGAATTGATCCAAGGCCATCAAGGCTGCCTCTTCAGTAGGTGACTGATAAACGGTTTTTAAATCCTGAGTGACTGCCTTGTAATCTTTCCATGACACGTATTTCAAGCTGTTACGCAGCATATGGATAATGCACAGCTGGATATGGGTTTGCGGGTATACGCTGTTAATGGCATCGGGAAAGCCTTTTAGTCCATCCACACAGGCGATCAGAATATCCTGCAACCCTCGGTTTTTAAGCTCAGTCAGGACATTCAGCCAGAACTTTGCACCTTCATTCTCAGCCATCCACATGCCGAGCAGTTCTTTGTGTCCATCAAGATTAATGCCTAAGGCCAGGAATACAGCCTTGTTGATAACACTGCCATTATGACGGACTTTAACTACAATACAGTCCATATAGACGATGGGATAGAGTGCATCCAGCGGACGGTTTTGCCATTC
>NZ_MODX01000074.1:0-101 GCF_001866125.1 Acinetobacter sp. LCT-H3
TGTTTGCTCCCCACGCTTTCGAGCCTCAACGTCAGTTACAGTCCAGTAAGCCGCCTTCGCCACTGGTGTTCCTCCTAATATCTACGCATTTCACCGCTACA
>NZ_MODX01000074.1:371-744 GCF_001866125.1 Acinetobacter sp. LCT-H3
TACATACCGAAATACTTCTTCACTCACGCGGCGTCGCTGGATCAGGGTTCCCCCCATTGTCCAATATTCCCCACTGCTGCCTCCCGTAGGAGTCTGGGCCGTGTCTCAGTCCCAGTGTGGCGGATCATCCTCTCAGACCCGCTACAGATCGTCGCCTTGGTAGGCCTTTACCCCACCAACTAGCTAATCCGACTTAGGCTCATCTATTAGCGCAAGGTCCGAAGATCCCCTGCTTTCCCCCGTAGGGCGTATGCGGTATTAGCATTCCTTTCGGAATGTTGTCCCCCACTAATAGGCAGATTCCNTCAGTCACTTAAGCTTCCTTCCGAAGAATTCCATTTAAGCGCTTCGTTCGACTTGCATGTGTTAGGCA
>NZ_MODX01000075.1:0-699 GCF_001866125.1 Acinetobacter sp. LCT-H3
ACAAACCCGGTACGGTTCAGAACGATCAGTATGGACACATTATCGGAGATGAAGTCATTCAGTTTGTGGCGCAGTGCCTGAAGGACAATGTCCGTACTTCTGATTTACTGGTACGTTATGGCGGGGATGAATTTCTGGTTCTGATCGAAAATATTGACTTCGATAATGCCCGTAAGATTGCTGATAAGATTCGAAGCGAAGTAGAGGGTGCTTATATTTTAAGTGAAAATGGTGATCAGATTCAGGTCTCGGTCAGTGTGGGGGTGGCGATAGGTGCGCCGTCTTGGATCAGCCTGTTTACCAAAGCGGATAAGGCTTTGTTTGTGGCTAAAGGTCAAGGGCGTAATGCAGTGGCTGAGGTTTAGTTCAAAAGACTGTTTTCTCTACTTTTGACTGCACAAAAGTAGCAAAATGCATTTGTTCGACTGATGCTAAGTCCCTTTACCACAGTCGAACGGGCGACATCCATGTCGCCAGTCATGTGATTTAATTTTGATGATCTTTGGTTTTGTCTATGAGATAGTTAATAAAATTTGTGCAGGCAACAAGTATAAATTTGGCATCGATATAAGAAAGATTTGATTCGTATAACATTGCATGGCGAATACCATCTGCATCTGATGTATAACCATATAAAGATTTAATACTAGCTTTTAATGCAGGATGTATTGGATATTGAGAGCCTGTAAATAATTTTGT
>NZ_MODX01000076.1:0-690 GCF_001866125.1 Acinetobacter sp. LCT-H3
GACGACAGCCATGCAGCACCTGTATCTAAGTTCCCGAAGGCACCAATCCATCTCTGGAAAGTTCTTAGTATGTCAAGGCCAGGTAAGGTTCTTCGCGTTGCATCGAATTAAACCACATGCTCCACCGCTTGTGCGGGCCCCCGTCAATTCATTTGAGTTTTAGTCTTGCGACCGTACTCCCCAGGCGGTCTACTTATCGCGTTAGCTGCGCCACTAAAGCCTCAAAGGCCCCAACGGCTAGTAGACATCGTTTACGGCATGGACTACCAGGGTATCTAATCCTGTTTGCTCCCCATGCTTTCGTACCTCAGCGTCAGTATTAGGCCAGATGGCTGCCTTCGCCATCGGTATTCCTCCAGATCTCTACGCATTTCACCGCTACACCTGGAATTCTACCATCCTCTCCCATACTCTAGCCTCCCAGTATCGAATGCAATTCCTAAGTTAAGCTCAGGGATTTCACATCCGACTTAAAAAGCCGCCTACGCACGCTTTACGCCCAGTAAATCCGATTAACGCTCGCACCCTCTGTATTACCGCGGCTGCTGGCACAGAGTTAGCCGGTGCTTATTCTGCGAGTAACGTCCACTCTCTTTAGGTATTAACTAAAGGAGCCTCCTCCTCGCTTAAAGTGCTTTACAACCAAAAGGCCTTCTTNAAAAGCCGCCTACGCACGCTTTACGCCCAGTA
>NZ_MODX01000077.1:0-686 GCF_001866125.1 Acinetobacter sp. LCT-H3
AAAGCATATTGATATTGCAATTAGCTATCAAAAAAGTTGTGATGGACTTCACCTACTCATCGACTCCACTGGCTTGAAGTTTTTAGGTGAGGGTGAATGAAAACGTAAGAAACATCAGTCTGAATATCGTCGGCAATGGCGTAAGCTCCATATCGGTATAGATGCTAAAACACTGCAAATACGTGCTGTACAGCTGACTACGAACAATGTCAGTGATTCGCAGGTACTTGGAGATTTACTCGCTCAAATTCCACTGGATGAGCAGATCGACTCTGTCTATACAGATGGGGCTTATGACACGAAATACTGCCGACAAGTGATTTCCGATCGACAAGCACATGCAGTGATTCCGCCAAGAAAAAATGCAAAGCCTTGGAAAGACAAGCAAGCGAGATCCATAGAGAGGAATGAATTATTGAAAACGGTCAAACGCCTAGGAAGAGTCATTTGGAAAAAGTGGTCTGGGTATCATCGCCGAAGCTTGGTAGAAACCAAGATGCATTGCATTAAATTATTGGGCGATAAACTGAGTGCAAGGAGCTTTCAAAGCCAAGTCAATGAGATTCATGCACGTGTGGCAGTCCTCAATAAATTCACTGAATTAGGCCGACCTCATACCCAAGTTGTCTCTTAAATTTGAGTAGCTTAGGGGAACTCTAGTTTTTAAATCTTTGTGCAACAAAGCC
>NZ_MODX01000078.1:0-664 GCF_001866125.1 Acinetobacter sp. LCT-H3
ATTTATGAAAGAGGTCTAATACTCTATTTCAATTAATAGTTCTCATATAAGCTAATTTCTAAATATTTTCAATTTATTCTAACTTGTATTCTTAGTTCTTTTATATAAACATTCTTGCGATAATTTTTTTATCTTCATTATTTAAAATTTTCCAGGGGATAGTATGGCCAAGCTTACTTTAGATGCACTTACAGATATTGATGGTTTCGTTGCAGCAGCACTCGTAGACAGCGAAAGTGGTCTTGCATTAGCAACTCTTGGCAATAATACAATTGATCTTGAGCTCGCAGCTGCAGGCAACACAGAAGTTGTACGTGCTAAACGTCGTGTAGCAGCGAGCCTGAATCTGAATGATTCTATCGAAGACATTCTAATCACTTTAGGCAAACAATATCACTTGCTACGCCCACTTGATTCAAATGAAAATTTATTCCTTTATCTAGGGCGTGTCCTCATTTGGCTTTACACCAAATAAACATGCAAGCAATGTAAATCATAGACTGGTAATTTCGTGCAAGCTTATCAAATCGGGTTGCAATCGCTCGGAAATGCTTCAATCTCGCAAACACATTTTCAACTAAATGTCTTAATNTAAACTCCTTATTCGATCTCTTACTGTTTGATCTCAATGGAATAATGGGAACATATCCTTGTTCTGGGCATA
>NZ_MODX01000079.1:0-663 GCF_001866125.1 Acinetobacter sp. LCT-H3
TGATGTGGTTCTAGGATTTTAGACCACCTCTATAAGTGATAATCTACTCCCCAATAAGCATGGGAAATGCTTGTTTTTGGAGTCAACCATGACACGAAGAAAACGTCGTAATCATTCAGCAGAGTTTAAAGTTAAAGTTGCTCTCGCAGCAATTAAAGGCGACCACACACTCGCTGAACTTTCTACTCAATTCGATTTACATCAAAACCAAATAATTGATTGGAAAAATCAACTGCTTGAGCAATCAGTCAATATTTTTTCACGACCAACAGCACAACAAGAACCTGAGATTGACCTCAAAGCTTTACATGCCAAGATAGGACATCAGGCATTGCAAATTGATTTTTTAGAAGGTGCGCTCAGAAAAATAGGGCAGCTGAGCGGCAAAAAATGATCGATAAGACCCATCAACTTTCGGTACGACAACAATCGCAATTGATTCAGATCAATCGCAGTACGTTGTATTACAAGCCCAAAGAGATTTCATCAACTGATTTGAGTTGGATGCGTCTAATCGATGAAATTCATCTCGACTACCCATTTATGGGCAGTCGAATGATACGAGATATGCTACAGCGTCAAGGGCATCAAATAGGTCGGCGTAAAGTCCGACGTTTAATGCGCTTGATGGGAATACATGCCTTGTATCCAAAACCCAATACC
>NZ_MODX01000008.1:0-125667 GCF_001866125.1 Acinetobacter sp. LCT-H3
GTGCATTCTACAGCATTTCAGAGGGCTTGCAACACCTTTTTTAAAAAAATCTCTCCACATGTGTATTTTTTAATCTTTTCGTGTGTTTTCCTTCATTTTTTATACAAATTTGCTTAAATGATGTTTATTCCTGAATATAACGTTTATTATTTTCATATTAATAAGTAGTGCTACTTACCCGGAAAAGGCCTCAGGTTACCTTATGCATCGTTCTATTTACTTAACTCTATGTTTATTTTCTTTAGCTTCAACTGCACAGGTTTTTGCTGAGGTGACTACCGATGTGGAAAATCTAGAAAATGAGCCTGAAAAAACGCCCCTTAGAACAAAAATTTCCAATAAGGCGCAACAATTACAGACACAATTGAAGGTCGATGCCAGAGCAGCACAGGCTGAAGAAGTTAAAGATCCCTTTCAGCCACTAAATAGAAAGATCTATCAATTTAACGATGTCATTGACCGCAACGTGTTACGACCTGTAGCCGTACAATATGTGGAAAAGGTTCCGAAAGATGTTCGCGGCAGCTATACTCAGTTCCGTAATAACCTGGGTGAACCCTGGAATGTAGTCAACCAGTTAATTCAAGGTCGTCCTGCACGGGCTGCCAAGTCCCTAGGCCGCTTTACCATTAATACTCTAACGACTCTAGGTTTGGCAGATCCTGCCCGTCGCCTGGGCTTGAGTCATGAAGATGAAAGGCTGGGAATTACTTTAGGTTATTATGGAGTGCCTTCTGGCCCTTATATCATGCTGCCACTTTTAGGTCCAAGCTCTGTCCGCGGGGTAATTGGTAGCGCTGTAGATAGCCAGGCTCGTCCACAAAAATATATTCTTGATGATAATGACGGACTTTACTGGAGTGACCAGTCTTTGCGTGTTATCGACACTCGTTCTGAAATACTGGACGTCGAAGGGGTATTGACTGGTGATCGTTATGCACAGATTCGTGACATTTATCTGCAACGTACCAGTTATGCAATTGCTGAAAAGAAAGGCGTGGAATCTGAGAGTCTATTCACTGATATAGATGATGAATTTGAAGATGAGTTTGATGAAGATCAGAGCGATTCGACAGAACCAACCTTTTAAGTAAATAATTTCAGCAAGATTATCGGTGAAAAAGATTCGCCGGTAATCAATAGCTTGTTATAGTACATCTAATAAACAAATTTGGGATTAGTTCATTTCCTTATGTATTTTATTCAGCCGACTCGTGATGTTCCTTATCTTGATCAAGTCCTTGACACGCTTCCAGATGTGCAGATGATTGGTCTTGAAGATCATGAGTTGTATGATCAGACTATTCTTGCAATTTCTGATGTGCATGACTATTTGAAATACCAATGGAATTTTCCTACCATTGTCCTGGCTTTGGAAAATGAAGGAGCTGAACTATCTCAAGCCTGGGAACAAGGCGCTCTTGCCGGGTGGATATGGAACAGACTCCCAGCTCAGCCTCTCCTCGCTTTACAAAAAATTGATGCACAATATAAAAGAAACCAGGATAGTCGCGACTTACCTTCCGCAGCAGAGTTACAACAAAGATTGCTTCCCAACCCGATTGAGCTTTTCAACTATCAGGTAGAAACATATTTTCAGCCTTCCGCTTATCTTTCTGGTGATTGGTACGATTACTGGAAAATTAGCGACAAAGAAGTGATGTTCTATCTGGCTGATGTGTCTGGACATGGTGTCACCAGTAGTTTACTTACATCATGGATGGCAGCTTTTCATGGTCGCTCCAAATCGCCACGTGAACTGATCAAAAAGCTGAATGGCATGCTGGTTCAGGAAAATATTGAAAAGCATATCACCATGATTGCTGGGGTTTTAAACCTTGAAACTCATGTGGTGCGCTGGTCCAGTGCCGGGCATTATCCACCGCCTATTATTTTTGAACCCAATCAGGCACCCAAAATTTTATCGACCAGTAGTTTTCCACTCGGGCTGACCGAAGAACTGGAAGTAGATGAACAGGAATTCGTCCTGAAACGTCATGCCCGATTCATTTTATGTTCGGATGGTGCCCTGGAACCCTTTGATGGCGGTTTGAATGAACAGTTTGCACAGCTGGTCTATCACTTGCAAAATCAATCTTTTCAAGCGCCGGAGCATGTGGCAGACGATATTGCCTTCCTTAGCTTCATACGTATGAATTAGTAATATAATTATTGCTTTAATAGATACTTAAATTAACTCAGACCTTCAGCTACTTGAGTATCAAACTACCCTATGGGATAATTTAATATCCTTCTCTGCAAATGGCATTTATATGTCAACAGGTCATGTTGAATATGCAAGTTTGAATGGAACGCATATTTTTAAGCTTATTGGCGAAGTGCGTGCACAATCTTGTATAAGTCTAGACAAGTTACTGAACAAAATTGAACAGCAAGATAATGTCGTTGGTGCGATCGTTGATTTAACTGAAACCAGTTTTATTGACAGTACTGTACTCGGTGTTCTTGCGAAACTGGGTTTGAAGCTGAAACAAGTGCATCATATCCAGGCTGTCATGCTCTCTACCAATTCAGATATTACCACTCTGGCCAATAGTATGGGTCTGGGACAGGTATTTGTAATCCTGAACTATTGTGGAGATTCGCATGTCTGCACCCGTGCCCTGATCGAAGAGCATGTAACGCATCGTAATATGCTCACTACGGTCTTGGATGCGCATAAGACA
This sequence comes from Acinetobacter sp. LCT-H3, assembly GCF_001866125.1. NCBI lineage: Bacteria > Pseudomonadati > Pseudomonadota > Gammaproteobacteria > Moraxellales > Moraxellaceae > Acinetobacter > Acinetobacter sp. LCT-H3. Next base: position 2,688 of record NZ_MODX01000008.1, read on the forward strand.
TTGATGAAACTCAATGAAAGCAACAAAAATATGTTCGAACCTTTGGTTAAACAGCTGCAAAAAGAACAGGACAATCTCGATAAGGTGTCCGAACCCAATATTTAATCTTAATTTTCCAGGAAGGAAACGATGACTTTACTCTCTGTTGTACAAATGAATTCTCAGAATGAAATTGAAGACAATTTCAGAACGATAGAATCCTTGATTCAGCAGAGTAAAACCAATGGTGCTGAACTGATCGTCTTTCCTGAAAATTTTGTCTGCTTTGCTGCCGGAAAACAACGCGAAACTGCGGCGCAGTTTGAAGACATTCAGCAACGCCTCGAAAAACTGGCACATCAATATCAGATCTGGATTATTGCTGGCACCCTGCCTTGTCCGTATCGCCCGGATGGTTCAGTCATTGAAGATGGTCGTGTCCGTACGGTAAGCCTGTGCATTAGCCCGGAACGTACTGAAGCACGTTATGACAAGATTCATTTATTCGATGTGCAAGTGGGTGATGCTGTCGGTGGCTATCAGGAGTCCAAATTCTTTGAACCAGGTATAGATGTCGTGGTTGCGAAAACCCCATTTGGCAATATTGGCTTGATGGTGTGTTATGACCTGCGTTTCCCTGAATTGGCACTGACTTTACGTCAACAAGGCGCCAATATTCTGACTGCCCCTTCTGCTTTTACCTATACCACGGGTCAAATGCATTGGCAGTTACTTCTACAAGCACGTGCCATGGATACTCAGTGTGCTGTGCTTGGCGCTGCACAACAGGGCTGGCATGGAGAAAAACGTCAGACTTGGGGACATACTGCAGCCACCAATAGCCGCGGTCAGGTACTGAATATGGTACATACGGAAGGTGCTCAGCTGATCACGGTAGATTTTGATTTAAATGAACAGCATAAAGTCCGTGAGTCCATGCCATTGATGCAACATCGAAAATTGATCCAGTTTTAAAGTTTGCGATTTTCCTGCATAAAATAACAAAATCCCTGCTTATTCCTGTTTAAAAATCATCGAGCATAGAAACTCCATGAAAAAATAACAGGGATTCATATCATGTCGTTAGAAAAAACTGTCTATACCGCCCATGCCAAAGCAACAGGTGGCCGCGATGGTCGGGTTACTACGGATGATCAACTGCTGGATATACAACTCGCAGTACCAAAGGAAATGGGTGGTCCAGGCGGTGGTACCAATCCTGAACAGCTCTTTGCTGCTGGCTATTCAGCCTGCTTTTTAGGGGCGATGAAATTTGTGGCTAATCGAGACAAACTGAATATGAGTAAAGAGGCTTATATTGAAGGTGAGGTAGGGATTGGTCCGATCCCAACTGGCTTTGGTATTGAAGTTACCCTAAATGTTCATCTGGAAGGTATGGATCAGGACGAAGCTCAAAAACTGGTGGATGCTGCGCACATTGTCTGCCCATATTCTAATGCCACCCGTAATAATATTGATGTCACGCTAAATGTGATTACTTAAGGCTCAGTAGACGCTATCCTGAAAAATCTGTTTTTCAGGATAGTCTTGATCCAGTATAAAAATTCAATTCTTAGCCAGCTAATCTTCTACTTTTTAAACACCAGTTTGTATTTTCCTCTTTCAGAAAGATAACAATTAGACATATAGTTATATATAATGATTCTTATTTGCATTTATTGCTGGCTTTATTTAAATGTTAAAACCTCTTCTCCTCAGCACATTGTTTTTAAGTATCCCGATCTCCTCTTTTGCAGATGTGCAAGTTTCTGAAAAAATTCACCCTCAAGTTAAATCCTTGGTGAATCCAGATATTAATCGACTCGCTATCCCTCCTACACCGCATAACGTGAGCCTACCTGAGTTTGGTCAAGGTGTAATTGGCTGGGGCACAGGTCCTCAAGATGCAGAAACACGTTTGAATCATGTGAGTAAAGCTGATGTTGAAAAGATGAAACAGGCGGGTTTAACTGTAGAAATAGCGAAAACCTGGCAAAATTTTTATAAAAATGAGACTCAACGCAATGCCGGCAATCCGACCGCTCCATTGCGCGCCCAACTCATGAAGAAAATTATCAGCTTGTGGTAAGCTATTAAAAGCAGCCCAACTGGCTACTTTTAATAGTTCTATCATTAAGCTAATTCTGCTGCTTCATTGGTGACCCGCAGTACTTCCTCCACCGTCGTCTTACCTGCCAGCACTTTACGTAAGCCATCATCACGAATAGAACCAGATTGTTGACGTGCGTAGCTTTCTAACTCGTATTCTGGTGCATTACCATGAATCAGACGGCGCATATGATCATCTACCGGGACAATTTCATAGATCGCAGTTCGACCAGCAAAGCCAGTATGTGAGCAGCGTTCACAACCTTTTGGCTGTGGTAATTCTAATTGTGTCCCATTATGGACATGGGCAAATAGACCTTGTTCAAATTCATCCGCTACATGCCAGGTCGCACAATGTGAACAGAGAGTACGTACCAAACGCTGAGCAACCACCCCAATCAGCGAACTGGATAATAAGAAAGGTTCAATCCCCATATCTTTAAGACGGGTTACTGCACCAATTGCAGTATTGGTATGCAGGGTTGATAAAACCAGGTGACCTGTTAAAGAAGCCTGTACTGCTATTTCTGCTGTCTCCAGGTCACGAATCTCACCCACCATGACGACATCGGGATCCTGACGCAGCATCGCTTTTAAAGCACGGGCAAAGGTCATATCCACTTTGGTATTTACCTGCGTCTGCCCAATACCTTCCAATTGATACTCGACCGGATCTTCCGCGGTCAGGATATTCTTGGAACCATCATTCAGATCGGAAAGTGCTGCATACAGTGTCGTCGTTTTACCCGAACCAGTTGGGCCAGTGACTAGAATAATCCCATGTGGACGATGTACCAAAGTCTTGAGGCGATCGTAATCATTATTCATTAGACCCAAATGGGTCATGTTCAGGCGACCGGCCTGTTTGTCCAATAGACGCATTACCACGCGCTCACCATACGAAGATGGCAAGGTAGAAACACGGACATCGACTTCACGCCCTGCTAGGCGCAACGAAATACGACCGTCTTGGGGAATACGCTTTTCCGCAATATCCAGCTTGGCCATGACTTTAATCCGCGAGACTAACAGCGGTGCCAGTTCACGGCGTGGCTGTACAATTTCGCGTAACTGACCATCAACCCGCAAGCGGACTGAAAGTTTCTTCTCAAAGGATTCGATATGAATATCGGAAGCACCCACACGGATTGCTTCTGAAAGTAAGGCATTGATCAGGCGGACAATCGGCGCATCATCTTCCTGATCCATTAAATCTTCAGCTTCAGGGACAGAATCGGCCAGACTAAGCAAATCTGGATGATCTTCCAGACCAGCTGCGACTTGTTGTGATTCGCCACTGTCTCCAGCGAAACTACTACTGAGTAATTGGCTAAATTCGTGATCATTGCAGAGCTGATACTTGGCAGGATGGCCCAAAAAACGGCGTGCTTCCTGCAATGCAAGCATCGAGGTATTATCACGACGGACGATAAAGACCTGATCCCCTTCATAACGCAACAACACCCCATGGCGTTTGGCAAAACTATAAGGGATTTGTAATTGTTTCAGTACTTGCATCGTAGAATTATAATAATAGTGAAAAAATTTAAATTGAGTGTACTCTAAGCACATGACAGCGTGAAGTATGTTTAGAAAGATTTAGTACGAAAGGACAGCCGCATTGCCACACGATCAAGTTGATTTTTCCTCTGCTCAGCCCTCTATTCATTGGTGGGGGGAACAGAATTTTGAAATAAATGAGTCCAAAGCCTGGCAATTTGGTTCGCTGCTGTTCCGTCTGACACGTGGCTTGCAGGAATGGCGTCTGGAGTATTACCGCCCTGTGGTACAGTTTGACTATGAGCAGAAATGGTACCAGATCGAAGATCCCCATTTTGCCTTTCCCCAGCCAGTGAAAATTGAACGCTATATGTTCAAGTCCACCAAAAGTAAACTGCGACTCATGCCTCGTCTGGCAGATCGTTCTGTAGTAATCAAACCCGTCGATCCCATTTATATTCCTGCCGGGCAACGCGGAACCCTATATATCAGTACGCCACTGTGGATTGCCGGCTTTGTCGATGGACAGCGAGATCCAATTTTTGATGTTCCGGTAATTCTACCCAAAGATACCTGGTTTGGCCCGAATCATCGTTCTGGAGAAATTTGTTATGCCACAGCAGTCGATGGTCGTACTGAGCTAAAACAGCTGACGCCGCGTGCATTTCGTGCTGTAACCCCAATTGAATTCCACAATACCAGTAATCAGCAACTGCGCTTTGACCGTATGAATGTACCCGTGCCCGCCCTACCACTGTTTTTCAGTGCCAGCACGGGACGTCTTTGGACCTCGCAAATTAAAGTCCTGCATGAAGGTCTGGATCGCCCACCTCGAATTCGGATTGAAAACCGTACCCCACCACATGCCGGTGAAGTGGACTATCTGCATCCGCCACGTGACCCTGCAGGCAATCTGTTCAATATGTTTGATTCATTCTTTTAAGGACGGCTAATGGCAAACTCAAGTATTTCTGCTGAAGTCACCAATAGCCTGAAAGGCGTATTTACCAGTATCAATACTGATCGGCTGACAGAAATTGCTGTCGCAATCGTACTGTGTTTTATTGGCTTTTTAATTGCACGTTTTTTCTCGAATGCCTTTATCCGGACGATTGGTCTACGCTTTAACGCCCATCAGCAAATGGTCTGGCGTCGTGGGATTTTTTACTTCATTTTCCTGCTGTTTGTCATGGCCAGCTTAAAGGAAGCTGGCTTTAAGCTCAGTGTCTTCTTAGGTGCAGCAGGTATTTTGACAGTTGCACTGGGTTTCGCATCTCAGACCTCAGCATCTAACCTGATCAGCGGTATGTTCCTGATTGGTGAAGGTTCTTTTGAAGTTGGTGATACCATTCAGATTACCCTGATTCGTGGGCATACCATTGAAGGTGAAGTGATTTCGATTGACCTGCTCTCAGTCAAATTATTAACCCAGGATAACATCTATGTCCGGTTGCCGAATGAGCAACTGATCCGTGCCCCGGTACACAACCTGTCCAAATTTCCGATCCGGCGAATTCCGATCACATTGGCGATTAATTTCCATGAAGACATTATCAAGGTTCGTGAAGTGCTGCTAGATGTAGCAAACAAATATCCAATGGTGCTTGCCGATCCAAAACCAGCTGTGACAGTAACTGCTTTCCGGGAATCATCCATTGAATTACTGTTTGCAATCTGGTGCCAAGGTGAAAACTTTTTAAAAGTTCGTGATGAAATGCAGGAACGCATTCGTAATGGTTTCCTGGAAAATCATATTGAGATTCCTGTACCAAAAATGGGCTTTGTAGATCATCCGCTTGCGCGTCCGCTAGAAAATGAAGATGTTGATCAATATGCCAATGAGAAGGAATTGAAGAGGGAGCCGGATTTAAAATAACTTTTTTAAATCCCTCCTAACCTCGCTTTACAAAGAGAGGAATTGTCATAAAAAGCCGCTCTTTTCCTTGCACATTGCTTAAAGCTTGTTCAGGGTTTGGGGGAGATTAAGTTAACGCTCAAATGTAGTTAATTTAGATTCAAACCCTCTTCTCCCCATCCGGCATTGGTGCAACATAAGCAATCAACAACATCACCCCTCCTGCCAGCAAGAAGGATAATACTCGAGTTAAGGTCCCGATATGAGACAGATCAAACAGCACCAGTTTTAAGGTTACAATCACCAGAATACTACCACCCAGAATCCACATCGGTTTCAGGGCTTTCAATGCCGCAATCCACATCGTTGCAAAAGCCAATAACACCCATAAAATGGTCAAGCTCAACTGGACTGTGGCATTACTCCACACTTCCAAACTGTTCAACGGCGTTCCTAAATACATATGCAAGGCACGCAATACAGTATAGCTGGATAGCCAAAGTAAACTCAGTACCATGAGTACTGCCATCATTCCTTTATCTCGCCCTGCCCTAATTTGTTGCAGCAGCATCCAGATGAAGCTGACCAACATGGCAATACTCACCAGATCAAAAGGATTTAAAATAGGAAGCAAATAGAACTTAAAGGCCTGCTGACTGAGCAGCTGTGAACACAACAACCAGGCTGCCATCAGAATCAAGGTACTGTTGCTTTGCCACAGCATCGGCCAAGCAGAGTCCGCAGATTGTTTATAAGACCAGAAACACAGACCTAATGGCAAAATCACCATACTGATATAGGGCATACTCGGAATCAGACATAGGCTTGCCAGAGTCAGACTCACTAGAGCTCCCAAACTCACCCATTCTTTTGAAAGCAGCAAGCCTGAGGCTGGTCGCAGCCATTGCCAGGCTAACAATAAGGTGGATAATCCAAAGATACTCCGGGCAAATTGACTCTCCCAAATCAGTATACCATTTTCACTATGATCAATTGCCAGAACCACACCAGCAAAAACCAATGGCGTTAAGCCACACCATTTTGGCACCAGCCAGCTCCAGTCCTGATTTTTTCTGAAGATAATTTCATTAAGAACAGCAAAAATCAGTGCAACTGTAGCCAGACTATAAATATAGGCATCTGGCGAAGTGAACTCGTCTTCCAATAAGGCAAACAGCATCAGGCTGGCGGAGAAACTGAGTAAGCTCAAGAAGCCAGTACTCAGCCCATCTAGTTGCTGGATATAACGCTCTTTGAACTGGCTAATCAGGAGCACCGCCAGATAACAGCCACTCAGTATCCAGAAGATGTGTCGTGGTGTTGGATTCAACTCAACCAGATAATACAGACTGCTCAGCCCAGCCATGATCAGTAAGCCCATACTCAAATATTGCCCAACTTTGAGATTCTTTTCCAAAGCCCAGAAATAAATTAATACACCTTCTACGGCCCAGCCCACTACGCTCCATTCACTTTCCAGCAAAATTGGTGGAATCAGGGCAATAAAAATCAGCATCAGACTGAGATAGCTATTGGCAATGATATTCAGGGTATGACTGCGCCGCGATCCTAACCAGCAAACTGCGAATACTACGGCATAAATCAGGCTCAGTCCTGCCTGCCATGTACGTTCATTAAAATGAATCAGATACAGGAAAATATAGGCTGTAATTGGCGCGGCAAAAATCAGGGCAATGTCCAGAATCGGTTTGAGTTGGAACCTGCCCAGGTCATCTTTAGCGAGTAACTGACTAAAACGAAATCCCAGCCAGATAAACACAGCACTATGTGCCAGAATCAAGCCAGTCATGCTATAGCGTTCAGAAGTGTAGCCATGAATCAGCGCATAGATTCCCCCAAAAATCGCAGTGACCAAAAAGGCAATCTGATTCAGCGTCTTCCAGGGTTTTAAGCTGGTCAGCGTTGCTACTCCGATATTAATGACCAGATAATAAGCAATCAGCTCTACAGCTGTGGCATCCCGTACAGGCAAAGTAAATGGTGCAATATAGGCAATTAACAGCGCCATCACCGTCAATTCAAAACTATTCTGCTTAAAACTGAGATATAGCGTCATGGCCATAATCAGCACAAATAGCACTGATGCCATCAACAGACCAGGAATGACCAGATTGTAATAGGCAAAGAATAAGGTCAGAAACAGCGCACTTAATCCCAGACCCTCAAGTGCCAGCGCAAAACTGCGGTTTTTCTCGATCAACCAATAGCCCAGCCCAGCAACAGCCATACTTGCCAAAGCAATCAGGCCCAATTTCATTGCCAGACTGATTTGCCAATGCTCCGTTGCAAAACGTAGTAACAGGATAATTCCGACAACCAGAATCCCGATTGCAGCTTTAAGCACCGGATTGCCTTGAAAAATCCAGCGCTGGATCTGATCAATTAAATCCGGTGAAGCATGATCAACTTGAGCCGGCTGCTGAAAGGCTGGCAGTGGAACTGGCTGAGAATTTGAAGTGTCCTGACTTGGCACCGAGTGAATACGATGCTGCAACTGTTGCAATGACAGCTCTATTCGTTTCAACCATCGAAACAGGAAGAAAATCCAGGCCGTGACGCCCAGCCCCATCAACCATTTCAGGTCGATGACACCTCCCACAATGGCAATCAGGGAAGAAATATATAATGGAACTTTAGAATAACCAGAAATAGACAACTGATGTTCAGCAGTGATCTCTTCAAGTGACTGCTGCACTGCATTGACATACTGCATTACACTTATCAGAAAACCGAGCCCACATAAATAGCTGACAATCTCGTAATCCAGATACCAGGCACTCAAGCCTACAATCACCAGGCTGATCAGCCACATCATGCGTAATTCATTTTGCCCTGTTGTCATTCTTATATTTTCCAGTCCCATACCACTCCATCATACAACATGCCGCTGCCGGTTATTTCATCTTCGGTCATTATTCGCTAAGCTGTTGCCACAGACTTGCTCAGCGGGCACGCTAAAAATCACGTACAATAACGCTATTATTTGAATAAGGAATTGAATACATGCCACCATTTGTCTTGGTCGATGGCTCTTACTTTTTATTTCGTGCCTTTCACGCACTGCCACCGTTAACCACGTCAACCGGTTTACACACCAATGCAATTCGTGGTGCAATTTCTGCCATTCAAAAACTGATGCGCCGTGTCCAGCCTACACATATGGCGGTGATTTTCGATACCCCTGAACCCACTTTTCGTCATGAACTGTCACCCATCTATAAGGGTGACCGCCCAAGCATGCCGAGCGAGCTTGCCGAGCAAATTCCCTATCTGCACGCATTGATCAAAGCCTTAGGAATTCCACTACACGCCCTGCCAGGCGCAGAAGCCGATGATATTATCGGCACACTGGCAAAACGTGCTGAAGCCATGGGACATCAAGTACTGATCTCTACGGGTGATAAAGATATGGCTCAGCTGGTGACAGAAAAAGTAACCCTGGAAGACAGCTTTAAAGAAAAGCCACTTGATGTAAATGGTGTATTTGAAAAGTTTGGGGTCTGGCCAAATCAGATTATCGATTACCTGACTCTCATGGGCGATGCCTCAGATGGCATTATGGGTGTACCTGGCGTCGGTGCCAAAACCGCAGCCAAATTACTGAATGAATATGGTTCAATTGGCGGCATTCTGGAAAATGTTGACAAGATCAAAGGCAAAGTTGGACAAAATATCAAAGACAATGTTGAAGGCATTACGCTGGATCATCAGCTGGCCAGTATTGTAATCGATTTGGATTTGAGCTTTGGTTATGATGATTTAAAACTTGCTGAGCCAAATGTTGCCAAACTACGCGAACTCTATACCGAGCTTGAATTCCGTAACCAACTGCAATCTCTGGATCATCCAAACAATCCGAACAATAGCAATTACAAGCAAGTAGTTCAGTCGATTACAACCAAACCTGTAGCGCTAATAGAAGAAGATCATGCGTCATTGACCAGCAGCGATGATCAACTGGGACAGGCGACTTATCACACCGTGCTGAATCAGGCAGATTGGGATGCTTTATTTAATCGTTTAAATACTGCCAAACGTTTTGCTTTTGATACTGAAACCACCAGTCTGGATTATCGTATTGCTCAAATCGTGGGCTTCTCGGTGGCTTTTGATGCAGAGGATGCCTATTACGTACCGCTGGCACATGACTATGAGAATGCGCCTGAACAGTTAAATCGTGAAACCATCCTTGCGCAAATCAAACCCATTCTGGAAGACGACAATATTCAGAAAATTGGCCATCACCTGAAATATGATGCACATGTCCTAGAAAATCATGGAATCCAGCTGGCAGGCTGGTACTTCGATACCATGCTGGCGTCTTATGTGCTGAACTCAGTGGCAACCCGTCACGGTATGGATGACGTAGCACGGCTTTATTTAAGCCACCTGACCACGACCTTTGAACAGATTGCCGGTAAAGGTGCGAAACAGAAAACCTTTAACCAGATTGAGATCGAAACTGCAGCACACTATGCTGCAGAAGACGCCCATGTCACTTATCGTCTGTATGAAGTGCTGCATGAAAAACTCAAAGTACATCCTGAACTGCTCAACATCCTGCTAAATATTGAAATGCCGGTAGCCCGTGTGCTGACCAGCATGGAAGAAAATGGCATTCAGCTAGATCTGGCTTTCCTGGATCAGTTGGGCTGTGACTTTGCGGAGACCATGAAAAATCTGGAACAGCAGATTGAAGAAATGGCGGGTGAATCCTTTAATGTCAGCTCACCGAAACAGGTTGGTGAAATCCTGTTTGATAAGCTGGGGCTAAAAGGTGGCAAGAAAACCACAACAGGTCAGTACAGCACCAGCGAAAGCATTCTGGAAAAGCTTGAGCATCCAATTGCCGAGCTAATTCTGAACTACCGTGGTCTGTCCAAGCTGAAAAGTACTTATACTGATGGGCTCTGTAAACAGGCCAATAATAATACTCATCGTGTACATACCAGCTATCATCAGGCACTAACTGCAACCGGTCGTTTATCCTCAACCGACCCAAACCTGCAGAATATTCCAATTCGTGAAGAAATTGGCCGTCAGATCCGTAAAGCCTTCGTCGCGCCAGAGGGTCGTATTTTACTTGCAGCCGATTATTCCCAAATTGAATTACGTCTGATGGCACATTTGTCTCAGGATGATGCACTGGTGGATGCTTTTATTCACGGTCAGGACGTCCATCGTCGTACCGCGGCAGAAGTCCTCGGTATTGCCCTGGAAGATGTGACCAATGATCAACGTCGCCAAGCCAAAGCAGTAAACTTCGGTCTGCTTTACGGGATGTCCGAGTTTGGCTTGACTCGTCAGCTTGGTTTCACCCGCCAGGAATCACAGGAATACATCAAGCAATATTTCCACCGTTATCCGGGTATTTATGAATATATGCTGCGTACCCGTCAGGTTGCGCTGGAACAGGGCTTCGTGGAAACTATTCTTGGCCGCCGTTTGTATACTCCGGATATTGATGCGCGCAATATGATGATACGTAAAGCTGCTGAACGTGCTGCAATCAATGCCCCACTGCAAGGTTCAGCTGCCGATATCATCAAGATGGCGATGATTGAAGTCGACAAGATGTTGCCAAAAGACCAGGCCAAAATGCTGCTGCAAGTCCACGATGAATTGGTATTTGAAGTTGATGAAGCGATTGCTGACGAACTGGCACCTAAGCTGGCTGAAGTAATGCAGTCTGTAGTGCAGATCTCTGTGCCTTTACTGGTAGAGGTAGGCAAAGGCAAGAATTGGGATGAAGCGCACTAAAGTGCTTTGAACCCCTCTTTCAGAGGAGTTTCAGGAGATTTATATTAGCCCTCTCCCCAAGGGAGAGGAAGTTACACCTAATTAATTACCATGAATAGTCTTACCAATTCCTTCTTCTCTTTTTAAGATAAAGAAGACTATTACTTCTCAGAGATAAAATTTCCAGGAAGTTACCTCTCCTCTCAGGAGAGGTAGGAAGAGGTAAAACCTCTTTTGAAATTCATAACAAATAAAAAAGGACGCTTACGCGTCCTTTTTTATATTCTTAAATCTTAGAAACCAGTCAACAACACCATGGCCACTTCACGCATGATCAGATCAACCACCATCAGTGCCAGAATCGCCAGAATTGGAGACAGGTCAATCATCCCGATATTCGGCATGATACGACGGAATGGTGCCAATAATGGCTCTGCCAGTTCCTGAACCACTTCAATATAAGGTGAACGGGATTGAGTAAACATCACCACCCAGCTCAAGATGATGGTCGCGAAAATCAGATAACGACAGAAACGGATCAGGTCCTGAATCATGGTCACAAAAGTCAGTATTAACAAATGAATTGGACCATTTGGCATACCACCAGACAGGTACATCATGCCAAATATTTTCAGCAAATACAGCACCATCAATAATGCCAGCGCGGCAGTATTTACCCGCCCCTTTGCCAAGGTTGGCAGAATACGACTAAATACATCTACAATCTTGGTAGCCTTTACAGTCGAAAGTACCACTGGATTATAAGGAGTTACCGAAGCCAGCTGTATTAAGAAGCGGAAAAATACGAGCAAAATTGCGACGTTAATGATAATGCCAAAAATTAGCGCAGAATTTGCACCCATACCTGAAGGTTCCTAAATATTAAATTTGAAAATTTACTTACTGCTGTCGCTAAGCTCTTGAGCGAGCTCCTGACTGCGTTTTGCAGCAGCAGCCAGAGCTGCCTGAATGTTTTGAGAAATCTGGGCCTGATCAAAGACTTCAAGTGCAGCCTGAGTCGTACCATTCGGTGAAGTCACATTTTTACGTAATTCAGCTGGTGTATTTGCACTGGTAATTGCCATTTGCGCTGCACCTAATGCAGTTTGCAAGGTCAATGCAGTCGCCACTTTCTCATCTAGTCCCAGATTCACACCTGCGCGGATCATGCTTTCCATCATATAGAAGAAATAAGCCGGACCTGAGCCAGAAACCGCCGTTACAGCATCAATTTGCGTTTCAGAGTTTACCCAAATTGTCAGGCCGGTTGAAGCTAAAACCTGACTCGCCAGCTCACGGTCTGCTGTACTCATGTCTGCATTGGCGAATAAACCATGCGCGCCAGTCTGTACTAATGCTGGTGTATTTGGCATCACACGAACAATACGATCGGTACCAAGTAAGCTAGACAAAGTCGCAATTTCAGCACCTGCTACAATGGAAATAACCAATTTACCGTCCAACAAACCTTGCAGCGGTTTAAGCACATCCGCTAGCACCTGTGGCTTCACCGCAAATAGCACAATATCGGCATGTTTGATTGCAGCAATATTATCATCAGTAACATTCACTTCTTTTTCAGCAAGCAGTAAACGTACTTTTTCGACTGGATCAGAAACTGTAATACGGGTCGCTGGTAAACCACGTGCAATCAAGCCACCAATTAAGGCTTGAGCCATGTTACCACCACCAATGAAACTGATATTACAATTTAAAGCTGCACTCATTTTTAATGCTCGTCTTTGTGTTCTGAAATTGAAGAGACTGAAACTGGCTGCCACCCCTCCACCTCACAATAGGCAGATTCAGCCAACCAAAATCCTTTGGGCGTAAACACGCCTAGCATAACATCATCTATGCTTAATATTTGAATTGTATGCCGCATCCATGGAAATATTTGCGCATCCTGAATGGCTTTTTTGAGTGGCCAAGAACCGACTCGTCCATATAAATGAATCTTTTCGCCACCTTGGCGCTGTGTCAGTTTCAAGTGCTGATTCAATAAATCCAATGATAGACCGATTGCTGCAGACTGAATCTGAAACTGTCCTGAAGGCAGATCAATACGATCCTGAAGTCTGAAAATCATCTGCTGTTCGCCAGAAAATGGCTGTTGACCTGCCAGATAAATTTCTTTACTGAGCTTATAGACCAGCTGCTGATAACGCACATAATAAAAACCTTGCCAATGCAATGCCGCCTGGGCATCTGCACGGGCATGAATGACTTCACGTTGTAAGCGCTGCACCATATCCAGTGCAGGCCGGTACTGTCCTTCCCCTTTCATCCAATTAGATAGCAGCTGGCGCTGGCGTGCCAAAGACAGTTCAGAAAATTTAGATAAGTCTAAAATATTATCTTGAATACAAACAGCTGTATCCTGTCGCAATACATCCTGCAAGATTTCCTGAGCATCCTGCATCAGATCCGTGGTCCGAGCTAAAGCTGCCTGCATTTTTGGAAAGCGCTCACTTAATAGCGGCCACAAAATCTGACGTGCCCAGGCACGATCATAATCATTATTCTGATTGCTCGGATCTTCAATATTCTGAATATTCAGGTCAGCGGCCCATTGGCAAATCTGCTCACGGGAAATATCCAAAAGTGGACGCCAGATGGTTAAATCTTCTCGTATATCTACCCGCTTCATGGCAGACAGACCATCGACTCCTGCCCCAAATAGCAAACGCAGCATCAGTGTTTCTGCCTGATCCTGCTGATGATGCGCAAGAACTAGAATTTCATTGGACTGTAGATGCTTCAGATAGGCCTGATAACGTGCTTCCCGTGCCTGATTTTCCAGATTACCTTGTGCCACAATAACTGGCTGGACAATACAGGGGATACTCAGCTTTTGGCATTCATGCTGAACAAATCTACCCCATTCAGCGCTACCACTTTGCAGCTGATGATCGACATAAATCGCACGGATTTTTTCCGGGCACAAAAAAAACATCAGATGCAGTAACAGCATGGAATCCACGCCGCCACTGCATCCGATGAGAAATTTTGTCTCTGCAGGAAAGTCCTGCAGCTGTTTTAAGAAACCAGACCTAAATTGTCGCTGCCAAACTTCATTAAACGCTGGTAACGTGCTTCGCATCGTGCCTCGGCTTCCATCGGTTGCAGTTCATTCAGCGCTTCTTTCAGTACTGCTTTCAGGTCTTGCATTACCTGATCAGGATTTAAATGAGCGCCTTCACCTTCATCTACTACATATTCCACAATGCCCATATGCTGCAATTTTTCTGCAGTCAGTGCCAATGCTTCACTGGCTTGTTCAGCTTTGTCCGCAGTTTTCCACAGGATCGATGCACAGCCTTCTGGTGAAATCACAGAATAGATACTATGAGATAGCATCACTACACGGTCTGCCACCCCAATACCCAGTGCACCACCAGAACCACCTTCACCCAGTACAGTCGCAATTACCGGTACTTTCAGGTTAGACAACTGTGCCAGACTTGTAGCAATCGCTTCAGCCTGACCACGCTCTTCTGCACCTACGCCTGGATAAGCGCCCATCGTGTCAATAAAGGTAAATACAGGCAGATTAAAACGCTCTGCCATATCGAGCAGGCGTTGTGCCTTACGGTAACCTTCAGGATTCGCCATCCCGAAGTTATGCTGTAATTTTTCACGGGTACTACGGCCACGGTGCTGGCCAACAATCATCACAGGCTGACCGTCAAAACGCGCCAGACCACCAATCATAGCACCATCATCACCATAGAGACGGTCACCATGTAAAGCATCAAATTCAGTGAATATTTCACCCACGTAGTCCAGGAATTGTGGACGTTCAGGATGACGTGCAATTTGCACGGTCTTCCATGCTTTTGATGGAGTCGCTTTATTTTTCATAGGTTAACCGTTTTCATCCCTATAAAGGTGTTAATCAACAAATTGTTCAGACTGAATTTCGAGATCAATTTCCCAATTCCTAAACTGCACCTGTTCATCATGCAGTTCAGCCACCAGTAAAGGCCATTGTCGGGCATCACCGGCTACGCTGAGTTGCCATTGTTGCGCATTCTTCACCTTCAGTTCAATGGCAGGAAGCATCTCATCGCTACGACTGTGATTGACCAAAACCGCCAGACGAAGCAGTAAACACAGGTACAAAAGTCGAGAACCACCGACTTTGTTGACATCTATCCTGGCATCAGCGCGCAATTTACGACGATGATGTGCGACCAAATGTGACAGATGATTTTGGTCGACTTGCGAGAAACCGGCAATGTCCGAGTGCTGTAACAAATAAGCCCCATGACGATGATAACCACTATGACTGATCGCCAGACCAATTTCATGCAGATAAGCTGCACGACGTAACAGATCACTGTCTTCGCTATTTAAAGCTAAAGGTTGTTTCACATCATCAAACAGTTTTTGCGCGGTTTTTACCACACGTTCTGCCTGTTTGGTGTCGGCATTATAACGCCCCATCAAGGCATGCACAGAACGGTCACGAATATCCTCGTGCTGGAAACGCCCGAGCAGGTCATACATCACGCCTTCACGTAATGCCCCGTCAGAATAGGTCAGGTAATCAATATTCAGAACATCAAAGACGGCATACAGAATGGCAATTCCTGCTGGCAACACCGCACGGCGGTCTTCTTTAAGGCCTTCAAACTCCATGTCCGTGACATGTTTATATTTGAGCAATTTATCTTTGATTTTTTCCAGGCCTTCACGCGTCAACTCCTCGCGCTCGTTACTCCAGCCCATATTGACACAGATCTGGCGACAGGCTTTGATGGTGCCACTCGAACCAACCACAGCATCCCAACCTGCTGCTTTATAGGTATTGGCAATACCGGAAATTTCTTTACGTGCCGCCGTGACAGCTTTATCAAAGGCCTTTTGATTAATATCGCCATCTTCAAAATAAGCTTTGGTAAAGGCAACACAACCCATCTGCACGGATTCGGTATGAATCGGTTCAAATTCCTCACCAATAATCAGCTCGGTCGAGCCCCCACCGATGTCTACCACCAGACGACGGCCACTATTGGCCATGGTATGCGACACCCCCAGATAAATCAGACGGGCTTCTTCTCGACCGGCAATAATTTCGATGGGTTTCGGTAAAATTTCTGCTGCCTTTTGAATAAATTCATGGCCATTTTTTGCCTGACGCAAGGCATTGGTCGCCACGATACGTAAACGGTTGGGCTGAACCGAACCCAACCGCCCCACAAAACGCGCCAGACAGGCTAGACCACGTTGCTGCGCAGCTTCAGTCAAATTCTTATTTTCGTCCAGACCTGCTGCAAGCTGAACTTTTTCTGACATTGATGCCACTTTTTTGACTTCGCCGTGGTCCACTCGAGCAATGGCCAAATGAAAGCTGTTTGATCCCATATCGATGGCGGCAAGTAATTCTTCATCAATCAAAAAGTCAGACATTCCAGAAATAAACCTTTAACGAATTGTGCTTAGAGTAATTCACAACCATGCAATTTAAAAGCCATTTGTATCGACAATTTACTCCCTTTTAATTTTTTCTTTCTATGTGACAATTGTGTTACACGATTATCTCTATCGTGATCATCCATTAGACAAATTGACAATATAGGTTGAAAATTTGCATATTCCCCTACATTGTTGAAGAAGGCTATGTAATACTAAGAATTATAGCCATCTTTAAAAAATTATTTTCTGGAGCATTCCATGTCTGGCAACATCGTAAATACTACTGACGCAAACTTCGAAGCAGACGTTCTTCAATCAGACGTTCCTGTATTGGTTGACTTCTGGGCTGGCTGGTGTGCGCCATGTAAAGCAATTGCTCCTGTACTGGAAGTACTTGCTGACGAATACCAAGGTAAAGTAAAAATCGTAAAAGTTGATGTGACTTCTTGCGAAGCCACTGCAGTGAACTATAGCATTCGTAATATCCCAGCTTTATTGATGTTCAAAAATGGTGAAGTGGTTGCGACTCAAGTTGGTGCAGCACCTAAATCTAAATTAACAGCGTTCATTGAAGAAAATATTTAATCAACGCTGTTTTAAAGATAAAAATACGTGATCAGATATCGCGTATTTTTTTCGCCTAGAATAAATTGACAAACGCCTGTTTCTCTCTTATATTGCTCATTCAAGAGATCAGGAATACTAAATCCTGTCAATTTCTTACAAGACACAATACATAAGATGCCGCTCGGCAATAGAAATTGTTTTTTCACATTTCTCTTTGAAACAATCAAACAAACCTCTGAATTGTTCTTGTACAAATTCAATTGCTGTCGTTTGAATGCTTGTATGCGGCCGAATGTTACTCCCTTTCTAACCTGTACCTCAGAACTTTGATTCTATCCGACCACCTATGAATTTAACCGAACTCAAGAAAAAACCGATTGGCGAACTCATCAAGATTGCCGAGTTTATGGGCCTAGAAGGCATGGCCCGTAACCGCAAGCAAGACATTATTTTTGCCATCTTAAAGCGCCATGCGATGAATGGTGAAGAGATTTTTGGTGATGGCGTTTTGGAAATTCTGTCAGATGGTTTTGGCTTCTTACGCTCTGCGGCAGGCTCTTATCTGGCAGGTCCTGATGACATCTATGTCAGCCCTTCCCAGATCCGTCGTTTTAACCTTCGTACAGGCGATACTATTACTGGTACCATTCGCCCACCGAAAGAAGGTGAACGTTATTTTGCACTTTTAAAAGTGAACCAGATTAACTACGACACGCCTGAGAACTCTCGCAACAAGATTCTGTTTGAAAACTTAACCCCGTTATTCCCAACTGAGCAATTGGTCATGGAATTGGGTAATGGTACCACTGAAGATTTGACAGCGCGTGTAGTCGATCTGGTTGCCCCAATCGGTAAAGGTCAGCGTTCTATTATCGTTGCACCACCGAAAGCGGGTAAAACCATGTTGCTGCAAAACATTGCACAGTCGATTGTTCGTAACAACCCTGAATGTTTCCTGATTGTACTGCTGATTGACGAACGTCCTGAAGAAGTAACGGAAATGGAACGTACGGTTCGTGGTGAAGTTATCGCTTCAACCTTTGATGAATCTCCGGCGCGTCACGTACAAGTGGCTGAAATGGTAATTGAAAAAGCCAAACGTCTGGTTGAACATAAAAAAGACGTGGTGATTCTGCTTGACTCAATTACCCGTCTGGCACGTGCTTACAACACTGTAATTCCTTCATCTGGTAAGGTATTGACAGGTGGTGTGGATGCACATGCACTTGAACGTCCAAAACGTTTCTTCGGTGCGGCTCGTAATATCGAAGAAGGCGGCTCACTGACCATTATTTCTACTGCATTGATTGAAACCGGCAGTAAAATGGATGAAGTGATCTACGAAGAATTCAAAGGTACAGGTAACCAGGAAATCACGCTTGACCGTCGCATTGCTGAGAAACGCGTATTCCCTGCAATGAACATCAAGAAATCAGGCACTCGTCGTGAAGAACGTCTGATGTCAGAAGATAATCTGCGTAAAGTCTGGATTCTGCGTAAGCTTTTACATACCCAGGACGAACTGGCGGCAATGGAATTCTTGCTTGATCGCATGAAAGAAACCAAGACCAATGATGACTTCTTCGATCAGATGAAGCGCAAGGCATCTAACTAAGTCCTCAAAAATTATAGAAAGGTCATCTAAAACGATGACCTTTTTTATTCGGGTTGACATTGATTACACAAAGAAACAAAGTCCACGATAATTTGTAAACTTATTTGCAAGTTCATGATTAATAAAATAATGGTAAGAAAAATTGTATAAGTTTTAGGGGCTTAAATCGCCTTTACCCCATATAAGTCTTTCCTTTAATTGTTATTTTCTGTTAAAAAAACCATGAATTTCATGCGTTTTTTGCACTTTTTTGAACTTGCCCTGTAGCAATTAAAAATGCGCAGTGATAGCATATTTGCAGACCAGTTAGACTGCTCCTGCGTTGTTAGTACCTAACAAAATTAGGAATAATAAAAGCACATAACAGGCTAACGTCGGTTTTTTTTAATCTCAATTTTTAGAGAGTGATGCCATGTTATTCAAAAAAATCGCTATTGCTGCTGCAGTTGCTACTACTTTAGCTTTCGTTGGTTGTGCTAAAAAAACTGAAGATGCTGCTGCTGACGCTAACCAAGCTGCTTCTGAAGCTGTAGAAGCTGCTTCTGAAGCTGAAGCTGCTGCTGACGCTGCTGCTGTAGAAGCTACTTCTGAAGTTGCTGCTTCTGATGCTGCTGCTGTTGCTGAAGCTAACGCTGCTGCTGCAGTTGCTACTGACGCTGCTGCTGACGCTACTGCTGCTTCTGAAGCTGCTGCTCAATAATCTAACGATTATTCAGTACGAAAAAGAGAGCCAATGGCTCTCTTTTTTTATGCCTATAAAAATCGAAATTTCTACAGACAATCTCTATCAAGAAAAAAAGCAGATCAATTGACCTGCTCAGTTCCCACACGTTGACGGAACTTCTGTCCCGCACGGAAGGTTACGACCCGGCGTGCAGAAATCGGAATTTCTTCACCAGTCTTCGGATTACGGCCTGGACGTTGACGCTTGTCACGCAACTCAAAATTACCGAAACCTGATAGTTTGACTTGCTCACCTGAAATTAGCGCTTGGCTAATCTCATCAAAGAACAATTCGACCATTTGTTTTGCTTCACGACGGTTTAAACTCGTGAGCTCACTTAAATGATCAGCCATCTCTGCTTTAGTTAGTGCTGTCATGAAGCCCTCAATGTCGCTTGATAAGTGTTTTCTAACACTTGCAGGATATTATCCATGCCTGATTTAATTTCAGCATCTTCCAGGGTGCGGGTTGGATGCTGCCAGAGAAGAGCAAATGCTAGAGAACGCTTGCCTTCTTCTACCCCTTGTCCAGTGTACACATCGAACAACCAGGTTGACTCCAGGAGCTCACCACCAGTCTTTTCGATAAGTCTCTGAATTTCGCTAACATTAATCTTATCACTAATTAAAAGCGCAATATCACGTCGAACCGACGGAAAACGTGATAATTCTGTAAAATTAGATACATAAGTTTGCAAAACGGCTTTTTGATCGAGTTCAGCGACCCAAATGGTTGCCAAATCCAGCTCATCTTCAAGTGATGGATGTAAACGACCTAAATAACCAATCGACTGACCATTAACCATAATTTCAGCAGATTGACCAGAATGCAACCATGCACGCTCTGAACGAACATATTCAACATTCAGACGAGCTGCTGCCAGAATTTCTTCCACATCACCTTTAAAGTCAAAGAAGTCCATTGGCTGTGGCTTACCATGCCATGATTCATTGGTACGTGAACCAGTCGCAATCAGGGCAAAAGTTGGAATCTGTTTCAGGTCATGAATCGATGCAGCATCCTGATAATCGAAACGCAGACCTAGCTCAAAGAAACGTACGCGGTTTTGCTGACGATTGACGTTATATTGCACACATGGAATCAAACTTGATAACAGGGTTGAACGCATTACCGCTAAATCACTTGAAATCGGGTTTGCCAATGCTAATGGATTTACTGCAGGGTTGAGCTGTTTTTCCAGTTTCAAGTCAGCAAAGCTAAAACTGATCGCTTCTTGATAACCCAAAGTCACCGCAGTCTGACGAAGCTGAGCCACTTCGAACTGATCCTGGTATTTTGCAAGTTTGACATCAATCACAGGCAAACTGATTTGAATATTGTCATAACCATGAATACGTGCAACTTCTTCGATCAAGTCCTGGTAGATTGCCATATCATAACGGTGTGACGGTGGTACCACAGACCATTGACCTTCTGCTTTCACAGTCACTTCACAGTCCAAACGCGTTAACGCATCGGTAATGAAGTCTGATTCAACTTTATAACCCAGAAGTTGATCTACTTGTGCCTGTTCAAGTTCAATTGCTTCACGTCTAGGCAATACTGCTGGATTTTCTGCAACTGTAATTGGACCAAACTCACCGCCTGCAAGTTCAGCAATCAGCTGAGACGCACGGTGCATTGCCATCACTGGCAATTCAAAGTCCACACCACGCTCATAACGCTGAGAAGCATCCGTATGTAAACCGAAGCTACGCGCACGACCTGCAATGTGTAAAGGTGCAAAGAATGCAGACTCCAGGAAGATCTCAGTGGTTGCATCCGTTACAGATGAAGACAGACCACCCATGATGCCTGCAATTGCCAATGCTTTTTCATCATCAGCAATCACCATCACTTTTTCGTTCAGTTCAACTTCCTGTTCATTTAATAGCACCAGCTTTTCACCGGCTGTTGCTTGACGAACGTGAACTGCACCTTGAACCTTGCCACCATCAAATGCATGCAACGGTTGACCTAGCTCGATCAATACATAGTTGGTAATGTCGACCAAAATGCTGTGTTGACGGATACCCGAACGAGCAAGCGCACGCTCCATCCATTCCGGGGTTGGCGCTTTGGTATTGACGTTTTTGATCACACGACCCAAGTAACGTGGACAGCCTTCAGTCGACACCACCACTTTCTTTTCATCAGCAATAGTTGCAGCCACTTCTTGAATTTCTGGCGCAGTCACTGGCAATTGGTTAATCACACCAATTTCACGTGCAATACCACGAATGCTGAAACAGTCACCACGGTTTGGTGTGATGCTGATGTCAATCACGTTGTCATCTAAGTCTAAATATTCACGAATATTCACGCCTACAGGTGCATCGTTTGGTAATTCTAAAAGACCATCAATTTTGTCTTCTAAATCAATTTCAGACGCACCACACAGCATACCTTGGGATTCGATCCCACGAAGTTTGCCCTTCTTGATTTTGAAATCGCCCGGCAAAACCGCGCCAATGGTAGCAACTGGCGCTTTCATACCTGCACGTACGTTTGGCGCACCACACACGATTTGGAGTGGTTCACCTGAACCGATATTCACGGTAGTTACACGTAAACGGTCTGCATCCGGGTGCTGTTCAACAGTCAGAACTTCACCTACAACAACACCTGTAAATGGTTTTGCTGCTGGAGATAAGTCATCAACTTCTAGACCAAGCATGGTCAGTTGATCAGAAAGTTTCTCGCTGTCGATGGCTGGGTTAACCCATGTGCGTAGCCAATTTTCGCTAATTTTCATTGATATAAAACCTGTAATTCAAATCTCTAGAATCCCCCTCTAACTCCCCCTTTAAGAAAGGCGGAGAACCCCAACTGATTTCGTGGAGTCCCTCTCCTTTTTTAAAGGAGAGGTTAGGAGAGGATTTAATAAAAAGTTTTAAGCAAACTGGCGTAAGAAACGCACATCGTTTTGGTAGAACATACGCAAGTCGTTAATGCCATAACGCAACATTGCAAAACGTTCTACCCCTAGACCAAATGCAAAGCCTTTGTATTTGTCAGGATCAATACCAGCAGAACGTAATACATTCGGATGCACCATACCGCAACCCAGAACTTCCAACCATTTGCCACGCTCATCCATAATATCCACTTCTGCACTTGGCTCTGTGAATGGGAAATAAGATGGACGGAAACGTACTTTTAAGTCTTTTTCAAAGAATTCATTCAGCAAGTTGACCAACAAACCTTTCAGTTCAGCGAAGCTGGTATTTTCAGCAACGTATAAACCTTCAATCTGGTGGAACATTGGTGAGTGGGTTTGATCCGAATCACAACGGTATACACGGCCTGGACACACGATACGGATTGGTGGTTGTTGCGTTTCCATAGTACGGATCTGCACACCAGAGGTATGCGTACGCAGCAAATGGTTTACATCAAAATAGAACGTGTCGTGCATGGCACGTGCAGGGTGATGGCCTGGAATATTTAAGGCTTCAAAGTTGTGATAGTCATCTTCAACTTCCGGGCCAGTTGCCACTGTAAAACCTGCTTTGGTAAAGAACTGGCAGATACGTTCCTGTACTTGGGTCACTGGGTGGATACTGCCCACCTGCTGGCCACGACCGGGTAATGTAATATCAATAGTTTCGCTGGCAAGCTTCTGCTCCAGCGCAGCTTTATGCAGTTCTGCCTGACGTGCTGTCAGTGCAGCTGTAATCGCTTCACGCACAGCATGGATTTTTGCACCGAATTCTTTACGTTGTTCCGGATCCATTTTACCCAGCGACTTAGATTGTTCCGCGAGCTGGCTTTTTTTCCCCGTAAATTGCACTCGTACTTGATCAAGTGCAGCAAGGTCTTGAGCTGCTGCAATCGCAGCGAGCGCTTCAGTGGTCAGGGCTTCCAGTGACATAGTAACTCTCAAAGCAACAGGTTAGAAATATTTTTAAAAAACCCCGTATTCTAACAGTTTTTAGGCACGTTGATGAAGATGGCATGTAATGAAAATTAGATTGGCAGATGTAAAAATAAAAAGTATAAAATAAACATGATATCAATTAGATCAAATCATTATGGCAATCGATCAAATTTGGAAACAGCAACTTACTTTAGTAACTTATGGAAATGAGTACCTGTCTCAGGACTTAAGTTTCAATCGCTGGCTTCAGCATTCCATCTTTAATCAGCATCAATTTGCCTTTCGTGATCTGATTTCACAGCATCTTTTAGCGCAGCATTTTCAGGTATGGCTGGAAGGTTTGAAAAAACAGGGCGTACAACGTCTGAGTCTGCACCGCTCCACCCTGCTTGAAGATGAGCAAAATCCCAATGTAAATGTTGAGCTGCTACCATTTGAATATTTCATTGTCAGTCATGAAGCCCAGAAAAAAAATGCCTGGATTATTGGCAAAGAATTACCAGAATGGTATACCGCAGACAATGATTATGAAGCACCTGTTACACAGCGATCTTCTCTACGTCATGAAACCTTCTGGCAATACGAACTCAACAACAAACTGGCCAGACGTGTACTGGCAGATCTGGATCAGCCAAACTGGGACGACATTCAAGTCTTTATGGATCATGAATTATTTGATACCAGATTTGCGCAAGGTTTTGTTCAACCTGCCCAGCTTGGACAACCTTATTATGGGGTGTCTTCTACTGCGGATACAGCTATCGGTAATAGACTGGCATTATTGCCAACCGATTATACAGCTGACTTTGCCCATGACATGCTGTACCGTCTGGATGCGCTGGAAGAACTAATCGAAGCTAAAATCCAGCATCCTTATCATGAAAACGGTGAAGTGCTGACACCGGACCAACAGCTTGACCTACGCCATTTTGTGCAGAAAATTGACGATCTGAAAGCGAAGTTTATTGTCAAAATCGCGAATCACTACAAGACTGCAAAACTGAGTCCGAAAATCAGCGCTGATCCATTTGCAGGAATGACTACCGACGAGCATGTGACCAAACCATCTAAAGCACATAAGCCTCACGATGCTGCCAAATCCAATTCAGGTAACGTTATTACCCTGATTATTATTACGGTAATTATCTGTTTGATTGGTTATTATTTTGGACTTTAATGCTGTGCCAGAAAAGCGTCAATTTCTCGGGGCGATCTTAATCTGATCCAGTGGATATGCTGATATTCAGGCGCATGCATCAACTTTAAATAATGCTGACGATTTTTCTGGTGGGTTTTAATCATCCACCAGATGATGGAATCACGACTCAACATCTGGCTGAAACTTTCTGTATTATTCGAGTTTGGCCAAAGCGGTTGTTTGCTAATTACCCGCTGTATGGCTCTTTTTATGGAACGATATAGATTGAGATGGAACGGTAAATCAATCCAGATCACACTGTCGATCTCAGCCCATTTGACGGGAATACTACGGGTATAATTACCATCAATCACATAGCCATCTTTGGCCTGATCGATGGCCGCTTGAATTTTATCAAAGAACTCTCGATCCACAGTTTCCTGCCAGTTATCCAGCCAGAATAAATTATCCAGCTCGATATCACTGAGGCCCAATTTTGTCGCTAAAGCGCGAGCAAAAGTAGATTTTCCCGAGGCAGAGGTGCCGACCACATTTATTCTACGAAAATCTCGTACTTTACCTTTCTCATTCATCAGCACTAAGTCATTTGTCATATTTTAGATAGCTTATACTTTTTCATCAGACAAAAAAAAGACCGCTAAAAGCGATCTTTTTTCTAAGTCATAAAGACTTATGCGGCCAATGCATCTTTAGCTTTAGAAGCTAGAGCTGTGAACGCAACTGCGTCATGCATAGCGATGTCAGCAAGTACGCGACGGTCGATAATCACTTGAGCTTTTTTCAAGCCAGCGATCATACGGCTGTACGACAAACCATTTTGACGAGCACCAGCGTTGATACGCGCAATCCATAGAGCACGGAATTGACGTTTCTTCTGACGACGGTCACGGTAAGCATATTGACCAGCTTTGATTACCGCCTGGAACGCTACGCGGTAAACGCGTGAACGAGCACCATAGTAACCTTTAGCGCGAGCAAGAATTTTTTTGTGACGGCGATGAGCCTGTACACCACGTTTTACACGAGCCATTTATAATCTCCTTAGATGTACGGGCACATACGACGAACTGAAGCAACGTCACTTACGTGAACCATTACACAGCCGCGCAATTGACGAATACGCTTAGCAGATTTTTTGGTCAAAATGTGGCGTTTGAACGCTTGTTTACGCTTAAAACCGTTAGCAGTCGCTTTGAAGCGTTTAGCTGCACCACGGCGAGTTTTCATCTTAGGCATAACAACCTCTTTTGAACACCTGTTCGGCACGTCTGCACCATTGCAAAGACGCCCTGCAGGTAAGGGAGCCGATATTCTAAAGCATCTTTGTTTAAAACAAAAGCAGTATTAAAAGTAAAAGATAGATGACAGGCACTTAATCCTATTTCCCATAAATATTGCGCGATGAAATATCAAGCTGACTAATCCAAGTTTTTATAATCCACGAATCTTTCTCACAAAAAAACTTCTGACTCCTGCAGCAATACATGTATAGCTTGGCTTCATTATGATTTTTTAATTATCACCTTCAAGACTCACAAGGCAGAAAAATAAATTATTTTGAATGAGATACTTGCCAGTATTGCCAATTCAGGAAATACTGCGCTTCAAAATTGAACATCCTCTTTGCTTGATTCAAGACCGAAACTTATGAAACGTATTCTGTGTATGACCCTGTTGTTGAGCTTCCCTTTTACAGCAAGCTATAGCGCATCAACAAAAAAAGCACCGCAATTGCCCACACAGACCATTGATGTGCAGCCAACACATTTGACGACACGCATTGAGTGGACCAAGTTTCCCAAACCAAAATATAGCAATGAAGATTTAAAAGGTCAGGACCGTTCTGCTGTGGTACGTATCTATGCCAATGAGCAGGGACACATCAAACAGGCTGCCATTCAGGACAGTACCGGTTACCAGCAGCTGGATCAGCTACTACTTAATGCCGTGAAATCTGCTGAAGTTAGACCACATATTGAAAATAAAACAGCACTACCGATCATTGGCTATCAGGTGTTTAACCTGAAACTGACTGACCAGGATCAGGAATTTTGTGAATACAGTTTCAACTCTAAAAATTGGCAAGCACAACAGCAGCAGCAAAAAACTAAATTCCAGTATCTAAACCAACCTGAGCTAAACGTTGATACAGATTTACTGAATGAACATGACCGTAAAGTAGAATTCCAAATTAAAGCCAATCGCAAAGGCGGGATTAAAAAGGTCAATATCAAAAAAGGTTCAGGCATTTATCAATTAGATCAGCAAGTAACAAGTGCATTAAAAGGTACACAAATCAGTACTAAACGCCGCGCAAGTACCCTATGGTTGTATAAACCATCCAGCTTTAAGGATGAAATTCAGTTTAAACTGAATGAATGCAAATAAACCCAAAGAGGCTTCAAGCCTCTTTTTTAAATCATGCTATAAGCCATGTAAATAAACAGATAACGTCCGATTTTCGCAATACTCACGATCAGTAAGAATCGAGCAAAGTTTTCCTTAAGCAATCCTGCAATTAAGGTAATTGGATCACCAATCATGGGCACCCAACTCAGCAACAAGGACCAATAACCGTATTTCTGGTAGCTCCTTTGTGCTTTTTGCATCTGCTGTTCAGAGACTGGAAACCACTTCCGGTCTTTATACTGCTCAATTCTTAGACCTAAATACCAATTCACGCAAGAGCCGAGAATGTTCCCTACACTGGCAACAGCGATCAAAGTAAATGCTGAATAGCTACTATTGACCAGTAATCCTAACAATACCGCTTCTGACTGCAAAGGCAATAAAGTTGCCGCGCCAAAGGCAGACAGAAACAGAATCAGTAATGCCATCTAAGTGATCCGACTGTTTAGCGTGTCAGTCTTAATTGTCTTTTAGCTTTCAGATATTCCATATTTGACCAGAAAAGAGCGAGTATGATTGCAAAAATACGAGACCATTTATATTTGGTTGCCAAGGGCAAAATTGCCTCAGCCAATACATTTTGATCCTTGGTATTCAGCTCATTAATAACCAACTGAATATGCACAATCTCAGCCACAAACAAGGCTAAACAGGCAGCTAGACCAAAGATAATGCTCCAGTAAATTCGTGGATTAGTTTCCACAATTCGAGTGAAGTTTAGGAAAAATGCTTTCATGCTCATATCCAATAAAAAACCACCTGAATCGGTGGTTTTAATAACTTTTGTACATCTTAACATAACAATCGCAGATTAACTGACCTGAATCGCTAATGCTTTTTGCACAGCAGGACGTGCCTGCATACGCTCAATATAACGACTGATTTCAGGATAATCCGCCAGATCAATACCTTGCCATTCATAACGAAGTAACCAGGGGAAAATCGCCATATCGGCAATTGAATATTCGCCAGTGACATAGTCCTGACCAACCAGCTGTTTATCCAGTACACCATATAAGCGCTTGGTCTCATTCACATAGCGTTCGGTCGCATAAGGAATCCGTTCTGGCGCAAAACGACTAAAATGATGGTTCTGTCCCAGCATCGGGCCTAGTCCACCCATTTGCCACATCAGCCATTGTTCCACCTGAATCCGCTTAATTTCATCGGTCGGATAAAACAGTCCGGTTTTACGTCCCAAATACTGCAAGATGGCACCCGATTCAAAGATTGAAATCGACCGATGATCTGGTCCATCCTGATCGACAATAGCTGGAATTTTATTGTTCGGTGAGATTGCCAGAAAGTCTGGCTGAAACTGGTCATTTTCCAGAATATTGACTGGAAGGATCTGATAAGATAGCCCCATTTCTTCTAATGCGATTGTAATCTTATGACCGTTGGGTGTACCCCAGTAATATAAATCAATCATTCGTGCCTATACTCCATACACCTTTATTATGGTGTTCCAACAAAATAATGGATCTGGTCAAAAACAACAAGCAATGCTTAATAAAATAATTTTTTAATGTAATTTCAATAAATTAATTAATTTTTTAAAAAAATTTCACTGAATTTTCTTGAAAATTCCTGGCCTGAACACATATTTATTTCTGCATAAGGATGGTCCATGCATCTTTTGCCCTGTCGATGATCATCATGACAGCGGTGTTTTCTTATTTTTAAAACTTTGCTGACCTCAGGAGGTTCTAATAATGAGTAATATCAATCTTCATCCATTATTCCGCCGCAGCATTGGCTTTGATCGCCTCAATGATTTCATTGATTATGCCATGCAAAGCGATGCGCCAAATTATCCGCCATACAATATCGAAAAACATGGTGAAAACCGTTACCGAATTGTCGTAGCCACCGCCGGTTTTAACCAGGAAGAGTTGAGTATTTCTCTTGAAAATCGCTTGCTGACAATTTCTGGAAAACCTGAAGCTGTTCAGGTTGAAGGTACTGAGTATCTACACAAAGGTATAGCCCGTCGTGCCTTCAAACTATCACTGCGTTTAGACGAACACATTGAAGTACAGCAGGCAGATTATGCTAACGGTCTACTCGTGATTGACCTGCAGCGTGTAATTCCGGAAGAAAAACTGCCAAGACAAATTCCGATTGGCAAAAAGTTGTTGCTGGAAAATCCGGAAGAAGTCACTGAAAAAACCGTCAATGCGGAATAAGCATATATAAAATGTTCTAAAAAGGCCCTTCGGGGCCTTTTTTTATTTTTAGGCCAGTCTGGATTGCGGGGTTAATAACAGACTTTTTAACTGCTGAACGCTATGAATCAGGTAATGTGGCTGATGAGCCACCAATGCAGATTCACTATTAAAACCCCAAGTCACCGTAGCGACAGCAATTCCATTCTGATGAGCTGATTCTATATCAATGATCTGGTCACCAATATAGATGACCTGTTCTGGATGCGATTTGGATTGCTGCACAATTTTTCTAATCTGTTTGGCTTTGCTATAAATTGAAGCATTGCTTTCGACCCACTCAAATAGCTGAAACAGTTCCGCACCTAGATACTTTCGGCAATTATTCGGAGTATTGGAGGTGACAATTGCCAGGCGAACTCCCTGCTGTTTGAGATGGTGAAGTAGATCCGCAATGCCTTCAAATAATTCTGGAGTCTTGCCACTACGACGCATTTCCCGTTTACAGTCATACATTAAGCGAAAGGTCTGAAATATTGACAGGTTGAGTGCCTGATGGATCTGTCGTGGTGGTAAGGCTCTTAAATGCTCGACCTGATCTTTATGCATCAATGCATAGCGATATTTACCGGCAAAGCAATTCAGCAATTCGATAAACTGTTCAAAGGAATCAACCAGAGTACCATCTATATCAAAAATGACCAGTTGATACGGTACAACGCGATTATTTAAAAAAGCCATAAGCCAGTTATCCAGCAATTTATACCAAGTTTAAAAAATATATCTCTTCTCCACTCGTATTCACTCATATTTGTGATGTTTATCACTGTAATCCTGATCAAAATTATTTCGGCACAACTAATGTGCATCATAGTTGAGTTATTTTTTAAGCTTTAAACTGATAGCAGAAACTAGATTGTCTATTTTATGGCTATAAAATAAAAAAGCCCTGCAAGTGCAGGGCTTTTTTCGCTCAATGAGTGCTTACTTTTTCTTTTTAGGACCAAGCAGCATACCCATTTGACGGCCTTCCATTTTTGGAGACTGTTCAACTACACCAATTTCCGCTACATCAGCTTCAATTTTTTGTAATTGAGCCAGACCCAACTGTTGGTGAGCCATCTCACGACCACGGAAACGAAGCGTGATTTTTACCTTGTTGCCTTCTTCAAGGAACTTGATAATTGCACGCAGTTTTACGTTGTAATCACCTACATCAGTACCAGGGCGTAGCTTGATTTCTTTCACCTGTACTTGATGTTGTTTTTTCTTCGCTTCTTTCTGCTTTTGTTTAAGATCAAACAAATGCTTGTTAAAGTCCATGATTTTACAAACAGGTGGCTCAGCATTTGCTACGATCTCTACAAGATCAAGCTCTACGCTTTCTGCTGCACGTAAAGCTTCAGTTAAGCTTACGATACCTTTTTGCTCACCATTTTCGTCTACAAGACGGACTTCTTTTGCACGAATTTCATCATTCAACGCAGGACGGTTTGATTTGTTACCGCCCTGTTGATTACGGTCAGGCTGTTTAATCGCTGTTACTCCACAATGTACCGGCCGCGTTCGGCAACGGCTGTTTTTACCAGATCAACGAAAGCATCGATTGACATGGTACCCAAATTTGTTCCTGAGCGGGTACGGACATTTACCGTACCTTCCTCTACTTCACGGCCCCCAAGTACCAGTAAGTAAGGAATACGCTCTAAAGTACGTTCACGAATCTTAAAGCCGATTTTCTCATTTCTCAAGTCGGAAATCGCGCGGATACCGCTTTCTTTAAGTTTTGCGACGACTGACTCACAAGCCTCAGCTTGAGAATCGGTAATATTCATGACACACGCCTGAATTGGTGATAACCAAGGTGGCATAAAGCCTGCGTAGTGTTCAATAAGTATACCAATAAAACGCTCGAAACTGCCAAGAATTGCACGGTGCAACATTACTGGCTGATCACGATCGTTGTCTTCGGTCACGTAAGATGCATCTAGACGTTCTGGAAGGTTGAAGTCACATTGAATGGTACCGCATTGCCATACACGGCCCAAGCAGTCTTTCAATGAGAATTCAATCTTCGGACCGTAGAACGCACCCTCACCTGGCTGCAATTCCCACTCCAGACCAGCAGCATCTAAGGCATCCGCCAAAGATTTTTCTGCCATATCCCAAAGTGTATCATCACCAACACGTTTTTCAGGACGAGTTGACAACTTCATTTGTACTTCTTCGAAGCCAAAGTCTTTGTATACATCGAGTGTCAATTTGATAAAGTCTGCAACTTCAGTACCAATTTGTTCTTTGGTACAGAAAATATGCGCATCATCCTGAGTAAAGCCGCGAACACGCATAATCCCATGTAAAGAACCTGATGGTTCATTACGATGACATGAACCGAATTCTGCCAGACGTACCGGAAGATCACGATATGACTTCAAGCCCTGGTTGAACACTTGTACGTGACAAGGACAGTTCATTGGCTTCACCGCATAGTTACGGTTTTCAGAATGCGTCGTGAACATGTTGTCTGCATAGTTGGCAGCATGGCCTGATTTTTCCCATAACGTGAAATCAACCACCTGTGGTGTGCGGATTTCTTCGTAGCCATTGTCCTGCTGAACTTTACGCATGTACTGTTCAAGAACCTGGTAAATGGTCCAGCCATTCGGATGCCAGAACACCATACCCGGTGCTTCTTCCTGCATATGGAACAAGTCTAGCGCTTTACCGATTTTACGGTGATCACGTTTTTCTGCTTCTTCAATACGTTTGATATAAGCCGCTAACTGCTTCTTGTCTGCCCAGGCTGTACCGTAAATACGTTGCAGCTGTTCATTTTTAGCATCACCGCGCCAGTAAGCACCCGAGATTTTAGTCAGCTTGAACGATTTTAAGAATTTAGTATTTGGAACGTGCGGACCACGGCACATATCCAGATAGTCTTGATGGTAGTACAGGCCCATTTGCGTTTCTTCAGGCATGTCTTCGATCAGACGGAGTTTGTATTCTTCGCCACGTGCAGTAAATTCTTTGATCACTTCATCACGTGGTGTCATTTTTTTGATGACATCGTAGTCTTGGTCGATGAGCTTTTTCATACGCTCTTCAATCGCTGCCATGTCGTCTAGAGTAAATGGACGTGGCATCCAGATGTCATAGTAGAAACCTTCTTCAATGACTGGACCAATTACCATTTTTGCTTCTGGGAACAATTGCTTAACAGCATGACCCACTAGGTGTGCGCAAGAGTGACGAATGATATGAACACCATCTTCGTCTTTAGGCGTAATGATCTGTAAGGTTGCATCTTCAGTAATAAGATCACAAGCGTCTACTAAACGATCGTTCACACGACCTGCAACAGTATTTTTTGCTAGACCAGGACCGATGCTTTGAGCAACTTCCATCACAGATACGGCTTGATCAAACTGTTTTTGATCGCCATTTGGCAAAGTGATAATTGGCATATGAAATCCTTAAGGAGTGATGCCCCGTACAATGGAGCATGTCACCGCGAGATTATGATCGAGGAGAACCTCAAAAGATAAAAACGGTGGATAAATAAAAAATCGCCTAGAATTTTACACGTCTCGGGCCATTTAATAAACCGTTAATCCTTTTTTCTCGGCTGAAAACATGCTTTGCTGCCAATCCTTTGCAGTATGTTCAGGATGACTTGGGAGATAACCACCATGATCTATCCTGTTATTCCCTAAAATTCTCCCACTTTTGATATTGTCCCTGCTCATAAGCATACAGCGAAGCAAATTGTGGCAGAATCGATTCACTTTGGGCTGGTCGGAAAAATACATAATCATCGACCTGAATCTGGCAACTAGATGGAATCTGCAACAATTCCTGATTACTACTACGCCCATACAGTAAATGCGGTTTCGTACCTGGTGGATAGATGCATTTCCCGCGCCAGTAGCCACCATAGATACATACCGCCCGTTGCCGTGGTTGAAATCGCTTTAATCGCTCTAATCCAGGTAACTGAATTTGCTCCAGCACTTTCAATACTGGTGCAGCAATCCATAAAGCCGGTTGCATGGGCTCTAGGCCTTCCAGATCAAAATCAGTTGGCTTGAGCAGCATCGAACCGAAGGACACATCATTACAGACCGTCTGGATAAAGTGGTGATGCAAGGTGCCACTTCCCGCTCCATTCAGACAAAGAGCAGACAGATCCAGCTCAGGCAGCATCTGGCACATGACATTAATGAAGTTCATATAACACTGTTGAGATTTCTGATAGCTCTGGATGGGAGGAAATAATGCACTAGGCAACTTAGAAACATGAGCATCGTAACCCATCAGACCACTTAAACTCAGATATTCCGAATGGCTTTTGATAATCGCCAGACAGTGCATAAACTGCTCTAGATCTGACAGCCCACCGCGATGCAGGCCAATATCAATTTCCAGATTGATCCGCAGCTGTAAATTTCGCTCCTTTGCATATGCCAGATAATTTTTCAGACGATCAGCTGAATCAATCAGCCACTGCACTTTCGGCAGATGCTCAGCCTGATCTTCGGTAAAGCTTTTCAGGCATTGCAAAGGCACTGGCTTACCCATCAGAATATCTGCCTGTGTATAGGCTTGCAGGATATGGACCGCATGCGGAAGATGGAACACCATAAAAGACTGGGTATTAAAGGCTTTAGCAATTCGTTTTAGCAACATTGAATTCGCTAATGATTTCACCACCAGACGCGGTTTCAGATGGATCGGCATCTTATACTGCAACCAGTCAACATTCTGTTCTAGCTTAGACAGATCCAGAATCAATTGAGGTTGTCCATTTCCTTGCTCATGCAGAGTTTTCTGGAGTTCCTGAAAGTAGTCAAGATATAGCATACTGTATTCCTCCTCAGCTCATTCAAGATGGAATGAACAGGCGCTCCAGATAAGGATTGAGCCATTTATCCTGTGGATCAAGGGATTTTCGTAACTGCATAAACTCATCCCATTTCGGATAGAGTTCACAAAGCTGTCGGGCTTCCAGCGAATGCAGCTTGCCCCAGTGCGGGCGTCCTCCGTATTTTCTGAAAATCGGTTCTACCAGATCAAAAATCACCTGATAATCCTGTTTGTAAAATTGATGTACCGAGATCGAAACTGAATCTTGCTGATAAAATGGACTTAGCCAGATATCGTCCCCACGTACATAACGAAATTCAATTGGAAAAAATACCGGCGCTTTCTGTTGCTGTAGTACTTCCATGACTTCCTCAAAACAGGCCAGTCCCTGTTTCACCGGCAGCTGGTATTCCATTTCATTAAAACGGGTATTACGTACACTAGGAAAAATACGGCTAGACCAGTCCACTGCTTTCGATGGTCGGATCGCTATATTTAACAGACGCTGTAACCAGGGATTCAGTCCTGGCCAAATTCGATTCAGCTCACAGCACATGTTCAACATGAAGTCTTCATCCAGCCACCCATCCGGTCTTGCCTGTGCTTCTTCCTGAGTTTCATCCAGACTTTTTAGAATGACATTATCGCTATGGGTAAAGGCCCAAAACTCTATATGCCGGTGCTGATGCTTCCATTTGTCGATGTTTGCATATAGGTCTGTGAGTGAGCAAAGTCGAATCTGCTCCTGCAACCGGTACATAGGCCGGTTTTGTAGCTGGATACGGGTCATAATACCCATACTGCCACATGCAACCCGTCCTGCAGCAAAGATATCTGCATTCTGCTCAGAGTTACAGCGTAGCAAATTACCGTCCGCAGTCAGCAATTCAAATTCAGAAACCAGAGCAGAAAGACAAGGTAATTCCACCCCTGTTCCATGCGTACCTGTAGCAATAGCGCCTGCCAGACTTTGCCGGTCAATATCCCCCTGATTTGCCAATGCCTGATCAATGGTGGCCAACTTCTCGCCCACATCATACAAACGGGTCCCCGCCCAAAAAGTACTGCGACACTGTTCTCGATCATAGTCACACATCCCTTTAAGCTGATCTAGGCAAACCAGCACGTCGCTGGTTTTTGCCAAGGCACTAAAGGAATGGCCTGCACCCACAACACGTAATTTTGGATAGACACGCAAAAGCCCCTGCAGCATCTCAATGCTGTAAGGATGAAAAATACTGGGACTGGATCGCTGGGAACCTGACCAGTTGGCCCACATCTCTGCACGTGCTATCTCCATAGCGGCTTCCTTTTACCCGGTTTTAAGTCAATAAAACCCGGACATAATTGCTCTTATTTTTGTTGTTATGAATATCTTTTTATTTAGAAATCATCATGCAGCCATTTAGAGAAACAAGTCAATTTTAAAGTCTATGTAAATTTGTAAAACTCGTTTTTTTATAAATACTTGCAAAATAATTTGATTTTATCAGTCACTAATCCACAAAAATAAAAGCCAGTCATTTTATCTATTTGCACTGGTCTTTGAAGCTAAATTGCACACCGGATTCTATTTGAGCCAACTTTATTCTGTTTATTATGGTGACAGACATGGAAAGTAACAGTTCATTTTATCCATTAAAGTTTAGTAAAAACAAAAATTTAGATATTAAAAGCTCGATCTTTCATTCACGCTCGACTAAAGCATAAATGTCACAATCACTAAAAATTGCTAGATTTAGAGTAATTACACAATAATTATTTATTCATGGAGTAGAATAATGGTCAGTGCATATGATGAATTACCACGCACACCAGCAAACTTTGTAGCGCTTTCACCTTTACGCTATCTAGAACGTGCGGCCTATATCTATCCCAACCAGAATGCCATTATTCATGGCCAGCGTGAAATTACCTGGCGTGACACTTATCAGCGCTGTCGTCGGTTCGCTCACCAGTTGCAACAGCTTGGTGTAGGCAAAAATGATACCATATCTGTCCTTTTACCTAACGTCCCAGCCATGATCGAGGCGCACTTCGCTGTTCCGATGGCAGGTGCTGTACTGAATACCTTAAATACCCGTTTAGATGCCAAGACTTTGGCTTTTATGCTAGAACACGCGGAAACTAAAGTTCTGCTCGTCGATCCTGAATTTACTGCTGTGGCGCAGGAAGCGCTGGCACTGATCAAGCAGGATATTTATATCATCGATGTAGCAGATGAGAACTATGAAGAAGCTGCTGATCGTATTGGTCAGATTGAATATGAAAGCTGGCTGGCTCAAGGCGATGCCAATTTTGAATGGCACCTGCCACAAGATGAATGGGACGCAATCAGCCTGAACTATACTTCAGGTACAACTGGCAACCCGAAAGGCGTGGTTTATCATCATCGCGGCGCGTATATCAACGCAGCCAGTAACATCATTGCCTGTGGCATGATGCCACGTGCAACCTATCTCTGGACCCTGCCATTATTCCACTGTAATGGCTGGTGTTTTGCCTGGACCATGGCGGCCAACGGCGGAACCAATGTCTGCTTACGCAAAGTTGATCCTGAACTGATCTTTCAGCTGATTGCCACACATAAAGTCGATTATTTCTGTGGTGCACCAATTGTCCTGTCGATGCTCATCAATACCCCGGAAGAGAAAAGAACCAAATTTGATCACCGTGTAGAAGTCATGGTGGCAGGTGCTGCGCCTCCAGCAGCCATCATTGAAGGTATGCGCAATATTGGTATCAATGTAACGCACGTTTATGGTTTAACCGAGACGTATGGTCCT
This sequence comes from Acinetobacter sp. LCT-H3, assembly GCF_001866125.1. Lineage (NCBI taxonomy): Bacteria > Pseudomonadati > Pseudomonadota > Gammaproteobacteria > Moraxellales > Moraxellaceae > Acinetobacter > Acinetobacter sp. LCT-H3. The sequence continues at coordinate 39,483 of NZ_MODX01000008.1, forward strand.
TCTGCCCTATGTGCATCTCAAGCTGGCTGGTCCGATCTCACCATCCAGGAACAGGCCCAGTTACACTCACGTCAAGGTGTACCATATCCATTGCAGGATGGTATGAAAGTACTTGATCCTGAAACCATGCAGGAAGTGCCACATGATGGTAAAACGCTGGGCGAGATCATGTTCCGCGGTAACATCGTCATGAAGGGTTATCTGAAAAATCCGGAAGCTACGGCAGAAGCCTTTGCCGGTGGCTGGTTCCATACCGGTGACCTCGCTGTTTGCCAGCCAGACGGTTATGCCAAAATCACTGACCGCTCCAAAGATGTCATCATTTCAGGTGGTGAAAATATTTCTTCGCTAGAAGTAGAGGAAGTGCTGTATCAGCACCCTGCGATTCTGACTGCAGCGGTAGTCGCCAAACCAGATCCACGCTGGCAGGAAGTGCCGTGTGCCTTTATTGAACTCAAACAGGGCTTCGAAGTTACACCAGAAGAAATTATTGAATTCTGCCGTGAACATTTGGCGCGTTTCAAAGTGCCAAAAGATGTGGTGATTACTGAGATTCCAAAAACTTCGACTGGCAAGTTGCAAAAATTTGTCCTGCGTGAATGGGCCAAAGAACGCTCAACTGGTGAGTTTAGCTAATCCATTGTTATGCGATAAAAAAGGATGTCATCTCGACTTCCTTTTGATTTCTCATCTAGAACGTCGACCAGCCACTCCATTCCATAAAACGGTATAGCCAGTATTTAAAGAACGAATCTTCTGCATATTGCGTATAGTCCACGCTCATGGAACGACCATTCAGATTTGACCATGCACCGTCAAAATATTGCTGGGCATCCTTGAACACTTCGGCCTGAGGCTGCCCCAGCACGCGCATATTGGTTTCCAGATTATAGTTTTTCAGATTCCGTACGGTAAAATTAGCCGAGCCTAAAATCATTTCAGCTTGCTGAGCATTGCGCTTCATCAGTATTTTGCTATGACATTGCTCACCCTGAGTACGGCACCAGCGCACATCAATACCTGCTTTATGCAGCTCCCAAGCCACTTGCCGGTTTGGAATCCCGTTTTTCTCACGGCCAAAAGCATCTTTATTCGGATCGAGTAAAACCCGGACTTTGACACCACGTTCATGTGCCGCGATCAGGCTTTTAATAATTTTGCGTTCAGACAGATAAAACATCGCCAGATCAATCTGCTCATTGGCTTTGGCTGTCTGAATGAGATTCAGAATCGCATCATAAATAGCTTTTTCAGTCAGCACCTGAACTTGTGGCCGGCTGCTGTCTGCCTGAAAATCCCCGGCGACAATGGCAGGCATATTGGCTTGTGACATCATGCCGACAGATTGCTCGGTTTTCAGGATATCCACAGCGGTGCTACCCCAGACCAATAAACCAATATTGGAATGCCGCGAACTGCCATCATGCGGATTCATGGACGTGACCAGTGCTTTCCAGCCCTGATCGGTATCTACCACCATGGTTTTACGATGATTGGCTTTAAAGTTAAACAGCTCAAAATAACTGCGCAGGGTAATTTTTTCTGTTCCAAATGGATTCGGCAACCAGCCCTTTTCCGGATTATTGCCAATGCCTTGGCAACAGATATACCAGAAGCCGGACCAGCTTGGATTGGAAGCCCGCAATGGCGTCAGATTGGTTTCAATCACATCAACACCGTGCTGACGTAGGGCTCGATACTGCTCGGATCGAATTCCGCCATAGACCGAATTAATCGGATCGGTAATAAACTTGATTTCGACTTCAGGTTGCAACAGACGTTTACTGATTAAAGCATCCGTCAGTTGTTGACTTAATGCCTGATGTTCCTGCGTAGATGCACCGGTTTGCTGATTAAATAAAAACATATCCAGCACGATCAGCGATTTGGCTTCTTCAATCATATGCAGCATTTCATTAAAAATGCGATGATCTAGATGCTGTTTTCCTTCGGCATCCAGATAAGTCTGATCAGCCAGAAATTTGACTTCGGCATGACGCATTTTGCCTGTGTAATTCAGACCTTCCGGCAACGGCTTATACGTGTGGTAGATCGCTGAAGCCAGATAACCCACGGCCAGCATACTAATGATCAAAGCCGCATAACGGCGATTCGACCAGTTCAATTTATTGTGAATTCGTTGAAAGATACGCATAAGAAAAAACCTAACCCAATAGGCTCAGGCTAGGTTTAATCTTATGATTTTTCAAGTAGATTTCAGTGACATCTATTTGATTTCGTCAATTACTTCATCTAACTTATTAGAAATCATACTGTACGCCAACAGTGAAGTTACGCCCAACCTGCGGGATATTGGACAGGAATGAGGTATGGGAATACACCTGATCATCCAGCAGGTTATTGGCTTTGAAATACACGCGATACGCATTATTATCTGCAAGGCTATTGGCATAGCTCAGGCCAACATTCACCATATTGTAGCCTTGGGTTTCATCTTCATAGCTGGCTATCTTGTCCTGATTAAAGACATGATAATACTCAGCCAGACCTGACCAGCCATCGGCAAAGTCTGCTTCGACTTTGGTCCCTAAGCGACCTGCAGGTACACGTGGTGCATTTTTACCTTCGATTTTACCGCGCACATAGTCACCAAAGACACTGAGCTTATACATGTCATTGATCTGATAACCAGCTTGTGCCTCAGTCCCATAAAATCGAGCTTTATCTTGTGTATAGTCGATTAAGCGGAAAGCACCATCATCATCAGTGGTTGCACCGTAAATATAGTTATCAAACCAGTTGTGATAGACATGCACATGATAGTCCAGCTTATCGCCTTCATAATGCAGACCTAATTCAAGATTATTTGATTTCTCAACATCTAAATCCTGATTCCCACGCTCATAGGTATTGGTGGCAAAGTGAACCCCATCTGCATAAAGTTCTTGCGCCAAAGGCAAACGTTGCTGATGCGAGCCAACCACAGAAAGCTTATAGTTTGGCGCAAATTCCCAATTGGCTGCTGCTGAACCCGAAACACCGGTATCTGAGTAATTTTTTTGAGTTGAATCCACATCAATTTTTTGATGTTCTACTCGTGCACCGAGTTCAACATGCACATCCCCGATCTGTTTGTGCTCAAGACCAAATAAACTATATTTTTCAGTTTTGGTATCTGCCATCAGAACACTGCTATGGGAATGCCCCTCATGTTCATCTGCACCTCCGGCAAGATTAATTTTTTGCTGGCTATATTGAGTACCAATGACCCCTTCCCAACCCGCAACTGGAACGTGTACCAGTTCTAAACGTGCATCATAGCCTTTACTTTTAAAATTACTGATGACTTCATTTTCTTCCAGTTCATCATGTTCATAATCAGTGAAGCTGGCATGGGCACGCAACTTGTCAAAACCGGCAAATGGGTTATTTAACTCAGTGCGCATATCATAACGATGTGATTCCAGATCAACCCATGGACCACCATGTGCGTGTTCTTCTTCAACTGCATTTGGATCCGGTTGTGGTGCTGGGCCATGTCCGCCACAATGCAATTCATTACCATGTGGATGACAGTCATGATATTCATGACTATGACCGGGCAAGCCATACTGATCCTGACGGTTACTATAAGATAGACCAACAAAACCACGATCATGAATCCATGATCCGCCAATATTGACTGTTTGTCCTTCTGCAAAAGTATTATCTACACGGCGTTCTTTATGAAAGTGGGAGTGATCTCCATGCGGCTCTTCGACCACATAATCCGGCGCAATATAATCATTGGCTTTACGTTTTGAACCTTCTACACGTAGAGCAAAGTTTTCACCAATACCTGCTGTCACACCAGCACTTGCCAGTTTTTCGTCACTACCTGAGTTATAACGCAGGCCGACTGTACCTTCCAGACCATCTTCAGGCATCTGGGTCGGAATTTTTTGATCGGTGACATTCACCAACCCACCGACTGTACCGGCACCGTAAAGTAATGTAGATGGACCGCGAATCACTTCGACCTGTTTCGCCAGAATCGGATCAACGGTGACAGCATGATCCGGAGACAAGGTCGAAACATCAGCAGTTTCTGAAGCATGCTGCAACACTTTCACACGTGGGCCATCCTGACCTCGAATGACCGGACGACTTGCACCTGTACCAAACTGATTTGAATAGACACCCAATTCATCTGCCAGTGCATCACCAATAGTCGTCGCACGCTCAGATAATGCTTTTTGATCCACCACATGATCCGCAACCGCAAAATCTGCTGCGGTTTGTATCAATGGATGGGCCTGAACCTGGATGGTTTCCAGCGTTTGTACAGCTACTGTCGCTTCTTCTTGTTGTGCGAATGCTGATGGTGTAATAACCGCAAAAATAGAGAGTGTTATTAAATTCTTATGAAAAGACATGACCCAAGCTCAAAATGACTAAAATAGAATAATGTTATAATATAACATTTCATTATTTTTGCAATCGTTTACGATAACCAGTGATATATTTTATTAGAATGCTCTTTGAATATTTTTTTATTACATTAAAACATTATCTTTATGCCCTTTACCTTATCGCATGCTGTGCTTGCTCCACCTATTTCACGTTTAAGCGGTAATAGGCTACCTGTTGCTGCGTTAGCGATTGGCTGTATGGTGCCCGATTTACATCGACTCTTTACTTCGAGCAATTCAAATATCACGCATTTATGGTCTTCGCTGATTCATCCAGACCTCTGGATTGGGCTGGCTTTCTGTAGCATCTGGTATCTGGTTTACCGGCCAGTAATTTACCGTTTCATCGGCATTCAGCATGATTTAAAGATTCACAATATACTTTCAGTTATAAGATTTATCTTGGCGATGTGTCTGGCACTGATCATCGGCACAGCCACTCATTTAATCTGGGATGGTCTGACCCACGTCGATTTTCGGACTTTTGCCTTCCATGAAGTTTTAGCACAACAGTTTCAGTTGTTTGGACAAAGTTATCCGCTGCACCGGATTTTACAGATTGGCACGTCCGTGATTGTTTTGCCGTTTATGCTGTGGATGAGTGTGCACTACTATAAAAAGCATCAGCAATATCTGGCAGTCAGCCGAAAAATCAAAGTGTTTGCGTGGAACTTAGTCCTGTTTTCTGTATTGACCGGCCTGTTTTCTGTTTGGGATTATGCACGTTATATCTCTATAGAGGTCTGGCAATCCGATCTGTACTATTTTACTGGACGATCTATTAATGAATTTAGTCAGGGCTTTCTCATCACCTTTAGTCTGGGATGTGTACTGTTTTTATTTTTAGATCGCGACCGTCGCATGGGTTAATCAAACAGCTAGCTTTTATCTCATTCACTTTAAAATGATATTGTTTTTGACCCAGGTTCTTGTGACTACATGCCCAAAGAGGCATAATCCTACCTTTACTTAAAAGCGGTACGCTGTTTACGTATTCGCTGACCTCAAACCATATAGTTGGATTTTTAACGCTATGATGCGAACTCATTACTGCGGTTCATTAACCGAAGCTCAAATTGACCAAACCGTAACATTATGCGGTTGGGTTCACCGTCGCCGTGACCACGGTGGTGTAATCTTCCTTGACATGCGTGACCGTGACGGTCTTGTTCAAGTGGTTATTGACCCAGATACTCCTGAAGCATTCGCAACTGCCGACAAATCACGTTCAGAATTTGTATTAAAAATTACAGGCCGCGTACGTCGTCGTTATGCAGGGACTGAAAACGCAAATATCACCAGCGGTCAAATCGAAGTTCTTGGTAAAGAAATTGAAGTTCTTGCTGCGTCAGAAACTCCGCCATTCCCATTGAATGACGAAAATACCAACATTTCTGAAGAAGTACGTTTAAAGTACCGTTTCTTGGACATCCGTCGTCCAGAAATGCTGGATCGCCTACGTTTCCGTTCTAAGTTGACCAACCTGATTCGTAACTACTTCGAAGACAATGGTTTTCTTGACGTTGAAACTCCGATTCTCACCCGTGCTACGCCTGAAGGTGCACGTGACTATCTAGTACCAAGTCGTGTTTCTAACGGTAGCTTCTATGCGCTTCCACAATCTCCACAGCTGTTCAAACAGTTGTTGATGGTGGGCGGTATCGATCGTTATTACCAAATCGCAAAATGTTTCCGTGATGAAGACTTGCGTGCTGACCGTCAGCCTGAATTCACCCAAATCGACGTTGAAACATCGTTCATGAGTGACGATGACATTATGGATTTGATGGAAACATTGACGATCAAGATGTTCAAAGAACTTCTAGACGTTCAATTCGAAAAATTCCCACGTATGACCTACGCAGATGCAATGCGTGACTATGCATCTGATAAGCCAGACTTACGTATTCCTTTGAAACTGGTTGACGTTGCAGACCTCATGCAAGACGTTGAGTTCAAAGTATTCGCAGGTCCTGCTAAAGATCCTAAAGGCCGTATCGTTGCGCTTCGCGTACCGGGTGCAGGTTCATTACCACGTAGTGCAATTGATGAATACACTAAATTTGTCGGCATCTATGGCGCGAAAGGTTTGGCGTATATCAAAGTCAACGAACTTGAAAAAGGCATCGAAGGTCTTCAATCTCCAATCGTGAAATTCATCGAGCCAATCGTGCTGGATCTATTGAAACGTGTTGGCGCTGAAAATGGCGACATCGTATTCTTCGGTGCAGATAAAGCGAAAGTTGTAAACGATGCCATGGGTGCACTTCGTGTGAAAATTGGTCATGACATGAAACTTTCAACTTGTGAGTGGGCGCCACTTTGGGTGGTTGATTTCCCAATGTTCGAAGAAACTGATGATGGTAAATGGACGTCTGTGCACCACCCATTCACGCTGCCAAAATCTAGCGTAGAAGAAGTGAAGAACAACCCGGGTGCTGCACTTTCAGTTGCGTACGATATGGTATTGAACGGTACTGAAATCGGTGGTGGTTCACTACGTATTTACAACCTAGAAATGCAAAAAGCGATCTTTGAAGCGCTTGGTATTTCTGAAGAAGAAGCAGAAGAGAAATTCAGCTTCTTGTTAAACGCGTTAAAATTCGGTGCGCCTCCTCACGGTGGTTTGGCATTTGGTCTTGACCGTTTAGTGATGCTTATGACAGGTGCATCATCTATTCGTGACGTGATTGCATTCCCGAAAACCAAGACAGCTGAATGTCCATTGACACAAGCTCCAGCACCAGTTGAATCAACTCAGCTACGTGACTTAGGTATTCGCTTACGTGAAAAACCAAAAGCTGAATCTCAAGAATAATTCTTGAAGATTTAAGTAAATAAAGCCCTGCTCTGTGCAGGGCTTTTTTATCACAATGTTAGCGACTCATTTTTTATATTTTTAACTAGGGCTTTGAGTATAAAAAATCTTATCTTTCAGCATGAAAATATAGATAAACTTTTTTAAGCTATTTTTCACAATATTTTATATTAACTAATAAGTTGCTTTGCTATTTTTGATAATCTCTTAGATTTTTAGGCACTTATATAATTTTCAAGATTAAACCCGCCTATTAAAGAGTCTTTTTTAAAATATGTATTTTCTACTAACTTTTTTAGCTATATTGCCTTTACGCATTTTACAATTGTTCGGGTACATCATTGCTTGGTTTTTATATCGAACCAATTCATCTATTCACCGTATCACGCAGATTAATATTCAACTAGCTTATCCTGAACTAAATGATAAACAACAAAAAAATATCATTAGAAAAAGTATTCAAAGCCAATGTTTAAGTTATTTGGAATGTATCAAATTTTGGGGAATGTCTGCTGATTACAACCTTTCACGTGTCAATCAAATTTATGGCATTGAACATTTCAACCATGTCATTAATAAGAAAAAAGGTGTGATTGTCGTAGTTCCGCATATGGGAAGCTGGGAATTACTAAATGCGTGGCTTTGCTCACAAACACAACCTATGATTATGTATAAGCCGAATAGAAATAAAGACATCAATCGCTATATTTTGCAGGCTCGCCAGAAAACGAATGCTATTTTAGTCCCTGCAGATGAAACTGGTATAAGAGCAATATTTAAACATTTAAAACAAGGTGGCCTTACTGTTATTTTGCCAGATCACCTTCCGAAGCCTTCGGGTGGCATCTATGCAGATTTTTTTGAGCAAAATGTTCTCTCAGGAACAATTGTTCCTAAGCTAGCTCAAAAAACACAATGCAATGTGGTAGGTGTAAGCTGCCTTCGAACCAAGCGTGCTGGCCATTTTGATATTCACTGCAGTTCTGTACCGAGGGATATTATGTCTAAAGATATACAAACTAGCGTACTCTGCCTGAATGAACATATGGAACAGATGATTGCAGTAGTACCAGCACAGTATATTTGGTCATACAAACGCTTTAGAAACTGTTTTGGCAATTGTAATCCCTATAAAGCTTAGATTAAATTTCATAAGCATTTGCTAGCTAACTCTTAATTCTGGAAAATAGATTAAATTGAGATTCCGCCCTAAAAATGGCATAATCTTAATGTTCTTTTAAGATGTGGATTATCTCCCATGGCTATGCGTCCTGCTGTTCGTAACCGTGCCATCATGTTGATTGTGTTTTCAGTCGTTCAATGGTTGTTTATGCGCTATATTCTTGCGAATAACCTGTTCTCGTTGGATACGAATGACCGTATTGTTTATTTCTGCTTGAGCAGCATTATCGGTGCTTTCCTGATTTTTGTAGGATTAATCTATATGGTGTTGAAGGGGAATCCGGAAAAGGAATGATTCCATTTAAAAATCAATGCTGTTTAAAAAAAAAAATGATATTATTTTAATAATTATTTTTTGTGTAATTCAGAATCATGAACACACCGATTGTCCTGATATTAGATGATAATTATTTTATTCCAACGGCAACCTGTATCACCTCAATCCTCCATAATAAAGACACTCATACTACTTACCAATTTATCATTCTCTCAAATAACTTAAATAATGAAAATAAGAAAAAACTTGAAAGCATTATCAATTCAAATAATGCATGCTCTGTTAAATTTATAGAAGTTGATAAAACTAAATATGCTAAATATAAATGTGGTTGGGATCCCGCTGTTTTTCTTATTTATGAAATTATACCGTTACTTCTAGAATATGATCAATGTTTATATCTTGATGGAGATATTATTTGTCTTACTGATTTAAGCAATATCCTGCAAATAGATTTAGGAGATAACTATGCTGGAGTAGTCCGTAATGCTCAAACAAGCGTACTTGATCCAAATCGAAAATGGCTATATGAAAATCCACAAGACTATGTAGGAAAACAATTTAACTCTGGCTTTATTTTATTCAATTTAAAAATATTAAGAGAAAAAAATGGATATGATCAACTTATAAATGCTTCTGAATATTTTCATCATAATCAAATAAATCAAAAATCAGCTTACTGGGGAGATCAAGATGCTTTGAATCGTGTCTTCTTAGGTAAATGCACATTCTTCCCAGTATCTTATAATTATACTTTTTCAACCAACACTAGTATCAAAAATGGCACTTATACTCAAGAGGAATTAAATTTAGCGGAAAAATCACCTCATATTATTCACTATACAACTAAATTCAAACCTTGGACTTATTACTTTGCCTTTTTATACTACCCAAGAGAAAAGATTAAATTTTATAAGCTTTGGATGCATTATTTTAAATTAATAAATCCCCCAATAGAGCTACCAAAAAGAAAGTTTGGAAAGATTTTTTCAAAAAAAATTGTTCGCAGTATTATCTTTATCATTTTACACAAGATAAAAAAGAGCCATTAAAATGGCTCTTTATTTAAAACCCTTTTTTCAAAAAAACATCTAAAAAAGTACCAGGAACATCATTTTTAATTTTATAAGTTAACTTATGTACTGACATCTCTTTCTTAATTTCAATAAGTCTTTCGACACTATAATTATCTTTTAGAATAAATTGTAATTTATGAGGTAAAATATTTTCAACATCTAACCCCTTATCCCATATACAGTTCAATTTAGAATTAAACTTTATTACATTATATGCTAACAAATGAAAAGTAAAATAGTCTACCAACTGATTCTCATTTTCCCAATAAGAAAAAATTGATTTTTTTATACATTTAGAAAAAATATGCCCTGGCTGCGCATGAATGAACCAACTTGAAAATAAATGAACCCCATAATTAATATGATTTTCAGGTACTGAAAATGCAAAAAAATCCTGCTCTAGAATGTCATGAGAAATTTCATCAGTTAAATAAACTGTTGCATCTATCCAAGTACCACCATATTTTTCCAATAAGCATATTCGCAGAATATCAGAAAAATGTGTATTAGAAATAATCCCTTGCTTTTTCTTTTCCCAAATAAATTCTGGAATATCAATATAATCAGAAATATTGTCTTGTGTTAATACAAATACTTTTCTCCCCCCTGCATATTTCTTAACACTCTCAAGACAACGTTTTACAATTTCTGGGGCTTGATTTTCTCCCTGCAACCATAATTGCCAGATTGGTAGCTCATTTACCTGTATAAATTCATGAGTTTGTTCCTGGTACTGAATAACTGTATATTTTTTCAAGTATTCTTGAAGCTTAAGGTTCTTTCTATATTCAATTTTAAATTTTTTATTTAATGCATTCCTAAAAGTCTTTCTATACTTTTTCCCAAGAACAAAAAATGATAGAATTTTAATAGCAAAAATTGAGACTTTATAACTATTCATAAATATATCGCTAAATCATCGTCAGTTTATTATACAATTTTCTATTATCTTGATCTTTAATATCCAAACCAAAATCTTGAATTACCTTAGACCGCTGCATGGCATAATCATCATATCCCTCTAAAACTCCTTGCATAGCCAATAATAGATCCTTTTGAATATTAATTTTTTTACCACAATTAATTTTTTCAGCCTCAGGATACATATCTCGACTTTTTGATTTGTAATCACTCTCATCAAAAACATAAAATAATATTGGTTTATCAAAAACTAAATAATCAAAAAATATAGAGGAATAATCAGTAATCAAACAATCTGCATTAACTAAATGCATATTAGGATCATCTTTAGGATTTACAATCTTAATATAAGCATATGCCGATAGATCAAGATTAATTTTTGTATTAGGATGAAGTTTAATCTTAAAAATACAATCATTATTTATACAAAATCTATTAATTTCTTCTAAGTTTAGAACATCATTTGTAATAAAATTAGGCAAATGATCTCGCCAAGTAGGAACATATAAAAATTCAAATTTTTCCATTTTTTTCTGCATGTGCTTTAAAAAAATGGACCGTGGATAAGCAAATTCTAAAATTTGATTATCATTTAATCTAAAAGCCGTTTTAAAAGCATATTTATAAACATATTCTGATGGGCATAAAACATAATCATGTCTACGATATATTTCTGGATGTTTAATTCGACTTTTTATCGTTCCATTAAATTTTTTTGCAAGTGGTCCTGAATGTATATCAAACTCAATTTTTTTCAATGGAAGACCATGCCAAAGATTAATACAATTTGCGCCACGACTATATTGATAACCAATATCTGAAACATAGCAAGTATATATATAGTTTTTTGCAGTTAATGCATGATACTTAGCTTGACAACTACCCTTTAAATAACACTCATACCCGAAGGATTTGACCAAATTAAATTCATCTTTATTTTTAGCAATCCATATTTTTCTAATGTTATTTGGATTATATGCATCTTCAAAAAAATAACGTGCGTTATCACCAAAATTTGTATGACTAGCAAAAACCCATTTTTTTTTATCCCGTTTTATCCAGCCTGAGAAAAAAAATATTGCTTGCTTAAACAATTTATCTAACACGGAGTTTTACTCTTTAATAATTTCGATAATTTCAGTCGTAGAAATAGAAGGAGTCCTCTCTAAGTAGACAACTTCACAAATGTCGTTAAATTCATCAAATTTTCCAACCCAGTCATCACCCATTACTAAAATATCTGCATTATGAAAAAGTATATATTCACGCTTTTTCTCTAATGATTCCTCAAAAAAAACTGCATCGACGCAAGCCATAGAACTAATAATTTCAGCTCTAGATTTCTGACAATAAATAGGATTACGCCCTTTTTTACTATAATTCAACTTATCTGTTGAAACTCCAACGATAAGATAATCACCTAATTCAGCCGCTCTTTTTAAGATATTCAAATGACCTATATGAAATAAATCAAAAGTACCAAATGTAATAACTTTCTTCATTTTCATCCATATACTTTATTTAAAACCAACATTCTGTCCAACCAAAGCATATTTCACTTGCTTCAGCACACGCATAATTTCCAACTGAATTTTCGCCCAGCCTTTTTTCTTTTGCTTACGCATACGTGCTTTACGTTCAGCAAGCAAATCACTAGAGAGAACAGTTTTCTTTTCAGGAAAAAGCATCATTTCCTGAATACATAATGCTGGTGTCATCTGGTAAACAGGATGAACTTCATCTCGGATAAATTCATCAAACATGACTTGATCCAGAGGAATTAACTGAATCTGATGCACATAGTCCAAATATTTTTGTGCACCCTTCAGACTTAAAATATAGCCTGCTGTACCCAAATTTTTTCCTTTTAAACGGACAATCTGACGTGCTCCATGAGCAATATCAGCCTTATTACCACTTAAAAAAACTTTATCAGCAAAGGCTTCTGTTTTAATGATGTCCCAACTTGCATGAATCCAATCTGAATCATTTAATAAATCAGCAGCATTCTCTCCCAAATACACATCATCTTCAAATACAGCCAAATATGGTATCTGCTCATCAACTATTTTTTGCCAGATCGATACATGACTCATAAAACAGGCTAACTCGCCAGAAGTCAGAAAATCTTCGTGCACTTTTAGTACCATTTTTTCAGCAAGCGGTTTTGCTAAATCCGGTGTCAATGCATCAAAGAATTCAAAACCGATATTCTGTTTACCAAATTCTTTCTGAATATGCTCACGACGGGCATCTGCTGTTTTAAGGCTAATTACAATATTTTTCATACAGATTTACTTACTTTGAAACCATCAAGTGCTTAAGCGCATAATAGCGATCACGCCACATCCGCTTCTGCTTCTTCAAACCATGGGACAACCCACGATTTTCTTTTTGTTTACGTGATACACCCTGAGAAGCGACTGTCCCTAAAATATCACTATCTAAACCTGCAGGTCGAACCAAGGCTGGCCACACACCTAACCCCTTTCCATTTTTACTCAACCATGTCTGGAAGAAAATATCGACAGGCATATTTATGTGCTTAGCTGCTTCTAAAAATGCTTGAGCACCTTGGCGTGACCAGATCAAACCTAACCCGCGAATTGGAAAATAAAAAGCATGCCATATGCTCATATCTTCAATCTGGGTAATATCTTTCGCCAGCTTTTTCTTTTTGGCTGCAATATTGATTAAGTACCAATCTAAATCTTTATGCTGGTCTAGATATTTTAATACACCATCCAGCTTTGTTTTAAAGTCTGGATTAATTTTCATATCATCTTCAAGCACAACCAGATAATCTGCATCAGTATTCAGAAACTTCTCTACGCAACCATAATGACTTAGATAACAACCAAGTTCGGAGTTCATCAGGCTACGACCTAAAATCTGTTGCGCACCTTGATCATCATAGTTGGCAAATTCAGTTAAAGCCTTGCCGCGGCCATCGACTGCGGAGAAACGCTCAAAAGGCCAGTGCACTGCATCTAATTGCTGAGTCGCCCGTTCAAGTCGTTCATGACTACCATCCAGATTAATCAGATAAGTAATTACTTTCATCATGAACCTCTAAGCTAAAATTGAATTTGGCAAATAGTCAGCCAGTTTTTGCTGCATAGCATTACCGATCTGCTTTGCATCTGCTGGCTTCAATTGATCCAGACTCTGGATACAACCATATTTTATTGCGGGATTATCTAAAGCTGAAACGAAACTGTCGAGGCTATCTTCATTTTTTAGATAAGCCAGTTCAATATCCGGCTTCAGCCCAGCTTGCTGCTTTTGAATCTTGATATGATTCATCAGTGAAATGGGATTAAGCTGCTCTACACTGCGGAACTTGTATTTAATCTGGGTTTCCAGCAACTGTGGATGTGCCAGCAAATAATCTTTCAAAGCATGACGATCGACAATATGCGGATAATGATGAATTTCAAAGAACTTTTTGAAACCCAGAATATCCGCCCCTAACATTTGTGCAATCATGTGCTTCGGCTGAATCGGCGTACCAAATTGACGCTGCAAAAATTGGCGATATTTTAACTTTGTTTTCAACGCAAAACTGCTTTGCCAGTGGCCATAGATCACCAAATGATTACCGTTTAGAAAATCTTCTGGCTGCGCAGTTGAATTAAAGAAAAAGTCATCATTCAAATAAATAAAGTAGTCTGATAATCCTTCAATGTTCCAGAGCATACTTTCAATGGATCGGGTATTAAAAGTGGGCAAATGCTGCTCATAACCTCTAAAAATTTCCCGATGATCCACTACACGAATTTTATCGGCAGTACACAGGCCTTGTGCAGCAAATTCATCAATAAATTCTGGGCGCTGGTTATCGGTCACTACAAAAATATTGCGGCAAAAAGGTACATATTTCAGGATTGAAGCAATGTTGTAGTAGATTTCATTATTACTGGCGAAGCGGGTATCACTGACTGCATCTGATGCATCTTCACCAGTCAGATATGTATGCCGTTTCTTTTTTAATTCCAGATCATTGCCATCCACCCAGGCAATTACAATATCAATTTGCTGCTGCATTTACTTCATCACTTTAAAATAGGTACCGAATTGCTTAATTACTACACTTAATAATTATTGCCACGCATCCTTGATCCATTGCGATGGCAGAACATAACGGTACCATTTACCACCGCCGCCGTTAATTGCGTCAGGTGGATTAATTTCACCATGGAAAATAATAATTTTGACGCCTTCCGGCTTCACAGGCGGCTTGAAATAAGCCATTGGAATTTTTTGCAGGCAGTGATATTTATAGCTCTTGCACCAGGAATCTGGCCAGTAACTCAGTTTCTTTTCCTGATCAACATACCAGGATAAATAAGCCTGCTCATTACGAAACTTCTGACGGATTTCATCAAAATGTTCACGGAAATATGGCATCAAACCAGGAAAAGCTCCCAGCTTGAAACGATAAACCGAGCTATTTCCAGTAATACGCCATGGACGTTTCCAGTCATGAATAATCAGGAAATCACCTGGATGGGTAAAGAAACTGTCGATATTATCGACAATCACAACATCTAAATCGAGGAAAAGTGCATTTCCTTTTAAACCATATAAATCAGGTTCAAAGGTCGATAACTTATTCCAGCCACGTTCAGGACTACCTGCTGGCAAGGCCAACGGCGGAATAGGAAAACATTCAACAGCAGGATCAATGCCCTCGGTACGGTCTGTCAGACACACCATTTTAAAGTCAACCGTAGTATGACGCTTGACCATGTTGTATAAACGATTGACGTACTCTGCCCCATATTTGGTGCCCCACTTCATGCATAGCACAATATTCTGTTCAGACTGTGTATGAGCCTGACCTGACAGTGAGTCGTTTACGTTTTCCTGCATGTATTCATCTTCCACCAGCATTCTGCGCCATATCATACCATCTCTAAAGCAAAGTTACTCCCCCGCTTTTCAACACCTTCATAATACTCAAAATACTTTATGGTATGATATGAAACCGCCTTGAGAACACCACTATTGGCTTGGGCTCTGGCTCCCCTATTAAAAATACATAATCAGGTTGATATGAAAATAGCAGTTGCAGGCACCGGTTACGTCGGCCTTTCCAATGCCATGATCTTCTCACAACATCATGAAGTCGTGGCATTAGATATTATTGACAATAAAGTTGAAATGTTAAATCAGAAGATTTCTCCGATTCAGGATCCTGACATTTCAACTTTTTTAAGTGAAAAGCCACTAAACTTCCGTGCAACAACTGACAAATATGAAGCTTATCAGAATGCTGATTTTGTCATTATTGCGACACCGACGGATTATGATACCAAAACCAATTATTTTAATACCCAAAGCGTCGAAAGCGTTATTCGTGATGTGACCGAGATTAACCCTCAAGCGGTCATGATTATTAAATCTACAGTTCCGGTAGGCTTCACCAAAACAGTTAAAGAGAAATTTCATACAGAAAATATTATTTTCTCTCCAGAATTCTTGCGTGAAGGTAAAGCTTTACATGACAACCTTTATCCATCACGTATTATTGTTGGAGAGAAGTCAGCGCGTGCTCAACAATTCGCAGATATGCTGATTGAAGGTGCAATAAAAAAAGACAGTCCTGTTCTGTTCACTGACTCAACCGAAGCAGAAGCAATCAAGTTATTTGCCAATACCTATCTGGCTATGCGCGTAGCTTTCTTCAATGAACTGGATACCTATGCACAAACGTTTGGTTTAGATACTCAGCAAATTATTGAAGGTGTCTGTCTGGACCAACGAATTGGCAATCACTATAACAACCCTTCCTTTGGTTATGGCGGTTACTGCCTGCCAAAAGATACCAAGCAGCTATTGGCGAACTATAGTCAGGTACCTAGCAATCTGATTCAAGCTATTGTGGATTCTAACCGTACCCGTAAAGACTTTATTGCCGATTCTATTTTGGCAAGGAATCCGTCGGTGGTCGGGATTTATCGACTGGTTATGAAAAGTGGCTCAGATAATTTCCGTGCCTCTGCCATTCAGGGGGTAATGAAACGCCTTAAAGCCAAGGGAGTTGAAGTCATTGTTTATGAACCGGCATTAAAAGAAACCGAGTTCTTTAAATCTGAAGTGATTACTGATTTAGAAGCCTTTAAACAGCGGGCAGATGTGATTATCACCAATCGTCAATCCAAAGATCTGAGTGACGTTAAAGATAAAGTGTATACCCGTGATATTTTTGGAGGCGATGAATGAAAATTCTGGTAACAGGTGCAGCAGGTTTTATTGGATTCCATGTTTCCAAAAAGCTTTTAGAACGTGGTGATGATGTGGTCGGTTTTGACAACATGAATGACTACTACGATCCAGCTTTAAAACAGGCACGTGTAGATCTGCTAACTCAAACAGCGGAACAGCAGTCGGGGCAGTTCGACTTTTATCATGCCAACCTTGCAGATAAAGCCGCAGTTGACAAGTGTTTTCAGGAACATCAATTTGATCGCGTGATTCATCTTGCTGCACAGGCAGGCGTACGTTATTCGCTTGAAAATCCGATGAGTTATGTGGAAAGCAATATTGTCGGTTTTACCAATATCATTGAAGCCTGTCGCTATGCCAAAACACCACATCTGACTTATGCCAGTACCAGTAGCGTGTATGGTGCCAACACTACCATGCCTTTTAGTGAAAAGCATGGTGTCGACCATCCGATCCAGTTCTATGCAGCAACAAAGCGTGCCAATGAATTGATGGCACATAGCTATAGCCACCTCTTCAAACTGCCAACCACAGGCTTGCGCTTCTTTACTGTCTATGGTCCTTGGGGGCGTCCGGATATGGCTCTCTTTAAGTTCACCAAGAACATTATTGAAGGCAAATCTATTCCGGTTTTTAACCACGGCAACCATACCCGTGATTTCACCTTTGTTGCAGATATTGCTGAAGGCGTGATCCGTTCCAGTGACCAGATTGCTGCACCAAATCCAGACTGGGATAGCAACAATCCTGATCCATCCACCAGCAATGCCCCGTTCCGGATCTTTAACATCGGCAATAATTCGCCAGTCAAACTGATTGAATATATCCATGCCATTGAAAAAGCAGTCGGCAAAGAAGCCATTCTGGACTTACTGCCACTACAACCCGGTGATGTACCAGATACTTTCGCGGATAGCTCAGCACTAGAACAAAGTGTAGGTTATAAACCTTCTGTTTCTGTTGAAGATGGCGTAAAACAATTTGTTGACTGGTATCGCGATTTCTATCAGGGTTAATTATATTTCAAGCACTTTAAGCTCAATCGAACTTAAGGTGCTGATATAAATAAATCAAATTGCTACTTATTTACCAAAGTAGCCCTAACGTTTCATCCCACTGTTTTGGTTCAATCACCATACGACCCGCATTCGGTGTTAAGGTAATTTCACTAAAATATACAGTATCTTTCGTTAATAAAAAATCTATCCGACTATAACCATACTTAAAACAAAGCTGTTCAGCGAGTTCAAGCATCTTCACAAACTCGACTGGCTCTTTCACATCCAGAGGTGTGTTTTTCTTACCATCTACAGTAAAAGACTGAAGCTCCCACAATGTATTATAAATATTGGAGTACTCAATACCATCTGCACCTGTGATATCCACTTCTATAAACTTAGGTTTCCCCTGAAAACAATGCACTCGACATGTTGTAATCGTCGATTGTGTAATTTGATCTACATATAATTCAACGTATTTTTCAATCATAATTTTGGGAGTGATATTCTTATAATGCCACTCTCTTTTTCTGTAATACATGTTCATACTTAGACTACGATTCATCTTCTTTTTCACATGAGGCATGTCTAAAGTATCTTTTTTTTTGCATATGACAGCACTACCACTATCATGTGTACATTTCAGAACAAATTGCTGTGGTAAAAGATCAAATTTAATGTCTTCAAAATAATGATGAACACCTAGAAGTGGAACTAGGTATTGTGTACCTATACGATTCGCAACCAAATCACGCACTGCATGCTTATCTGCCAAAACCGTATAGAAAGGACAGCGATCATAAATCATCCGAGCAGTCACTTTTTCATTAAACGTTTTAGGCTCGTTAAAATCAGGGACATACCCTAATTTTTTAATGAATCTTTTCTTTAAATATTGTTTATCTGATACAAATAAACTTCTAACAATTTTTGCCTTATAAATTAACGTATTTAACATTAGAATAAATCATATAACCCTCATTATTATGAGAATTATAACAAATAAAAAGGACTCAAATGAGTCCTTTTTCTTTATAAATCAACTTATTTTACGTAAGTTAACCAGTGAGCATATTTAGGATCTTTACCTTGAACCGCATTAAAGAATGCAGTTTGAATTTGCTCAGTGATTGGACCACGTTTGCCTTCACCGATTTGACGGTCATCATACTCACGGATAGGCGTTACTTCAGCAGCAGTACCGGTGAAGAATGCTTCATCAGCGATATAGAATTCGTCACGGGTAATACGGCGTTCAACCACGTCATAGCCAAGATCTTTGGCAATGGTAATAATGGTTTGACGGGTAATACCATCAAGCGCGCCACCTGCGATATCCGGTGTATGAATCACGCCATCACGTACCAGGAATACGTTTTCGCCTGAACCTTGACACACATAACCTTGTGGATCTAGAAGCATTGCTTCGTCATAACCAGAATGTGCTACTTCTTGGTGAGCAAGAATCGACAATGTGTAGTTACCTGATGCTTTGGCTTTACACATGGTCACGTTAGGATGATGGTGCGTAAATGAAGAAGTTTTTACGCGAATACCCTTCGCCATTGCTTCATCACCCAGGTAAGCACCCCAACTCCACGCAGCAACCACTGCATGAATGGTATTGTCAGTTGCGGCAATACCTAGTTTTTCAGAACCAATAAAGATAATTGGACGTAAATAGCAAGACACTAATTTATTTTCACGAACGACATCAATTTGAGCTTGTTCTAACGCTGCCTGATCAAATGGAACTTTCATTTGATAAATTTTTGCAGAATTAAGTAAACGTTTGGTGTGTTCTTTCAGACGGAAAATAGCCGTTCCATTCGGGGTTTCATAAGCACGGACACCTTCAAACACCCCCATGCTGTAGTGCAAGGTATGTGTTAATACGTGAGTTTTTGCCTCACGCCAATCTACCAGTTGTCCATCTTGCCAAATGAAACCATCACGATCAGCCAAATTCATGCCACAAACTCCAATTTTTCACAATTATTCACTATCCAGTGCAAATACTGCACTTGGATCAATCAGTCTTTGCCATAACTTGCAAACGGTCTTTCGGGTATCGTGCCAGTCGCTTGCAGACACTTGCATGGATTGATTTGCAAGGGCTAAGCGGTGGCTCTCGGCGCGTTCACGGAGATAAGCTTGAATCAGAGCAGTCGCATCGTCGCTGGATAAGCAACCTGATTTTGCGGCATCCTCAAGGATTCGTACATTGTCGGAGTAATGGGCGAGATCTTTATTCGTCCCACTCCAAGCTAACACCGCATACTGTGCCATAAATTCGATATCAACGATACCACCTGCATCTTGTTTTAAATGAAAAATCCCATCTTTTTTTTGCTCTTTTGAAGAACCCAGATGATCTTTCATTTTCTGACGCATTTTTAATACTTCTTCACGCACATGAACGATATCTCGTTTTTGGGTCAAGATATCACAGCGCAATATCTCGAATTTTTTACGTAAACTCATTTCCCCTGCGATTGGACGGGCACGTACCAAGGCTTGATGTTCCCAGAGCCAGGCGCTCTTAAACTGATACTGTTCAAAAGCTTTCAGACTGGTAACCAATAAACCTGCTTCCCCTGAAGGACGTAAGCGGGTATCAACTTCATAAACCCGCCCATCCAAGGTTTGTGTAGTCATCAGCGACATCAGCTTTTGCGCCACACGCATGGCAAATTCGAAGCCACTAATTGGTTTCAGTCCGTCAGTATCTGCCTGCTCATTCATAAAATGAATAAATACCAAATCCAGGTCCGAACCATAACCGAGTTCAATCCCGCCCACTTTGCCATAGCCAATCACAGCAAAAGCAGTATGATCGACTGAACAACGTTGCCCTTCGGCATCGAGTGGGAAACCATGCTTTTTGGCCACAATTTGATAAGCCAAATGCAAGGCAGCATTTACAGACACCTCAGCAATATCAGTCAAAGCATCTGATACTTTCATTAAAGGACTTTCTGCCAACACATCACTGGCAGCAACAGCCAGCACATTGGATTTTTTAAACAGACGCAATACCCGCATCTGGTCTTCCACCTGATCAAGTTCAATACGCAGCAACTGCTGACGTAGAGAATCTTCAAGATCTTGACGTTTCGGCAGTTCAAAATCCATAGACAGGAATTCATCCAGTAACACTGGATAATGGGTTAATTCCTCACAAATCCATGGGCTGACAGTTGCCATCTTGACCAGACGTTGAAGTGCACCTTTGCTTTCAATCAGCATGACCAAGTACACAGTGCGGCGCATGACTGATTCAACCAATGGCATCAGACGTACTAAAGCCGTCTGCGGCTGATCTGATTGCAAAATTGCTTCAATCAGATAAGGCCAAAACGTTTTTAAACGCTGTAAGGCTTTGGCCGGCAATTTTTTTAAGGTATTACTGTTCCAGAACTCATGCACCAGATTTCGGGCATTTACATCTAATACTGCATTTAACTGCTGTTCCAGTTGGGTAAAACTTGAGAGTTGAGTTTCTGGACCATTCTCTTTAATCAGATGTTCAAACTGGTAAATCACTTTGGCGCGCTTCTGATCCAATACATCCATAAATGCTGTCCAGTCAGCAAAGCCCAAAGTATCAGCAATGCGCTCGCGAAGGTCATCATCGGTTGGTAATGACTGAGTTTGCTGGTCATTCAGCGCCTGAATCGCATGTTCAACCCGGCGCAGGAATAAATAAGCATCCTCAAGATCTTCTACTGCTTGTTCATCCAGCAATTCAGCGGTAACCAAGTGCTTGAGACTGACCAGACATTGGCGATCCTGCAATTCCAGCTTGGCACCACCATAAATCAGCTGATACACCTGAACAATGAATTCAACTTCACGAATCCCGCCAGCACCAAGCTTGATATCATCTTCAATATTGCGGCGCTGCACTTCACGCTGGATCATCGCTTTCATTTCACGCATAGCTGCGAAAGCACTGTAGTCCACATAGCGACGGAACACGAATGGACGTGTCATCTCCAGTAACTCATCGCCCTCAGGCGTTGGATTGACAATCCGCGCCTTGATCCAGGCATAACGTTCCCATTCACGACCATGCTGGCTGAGATATTTTTCCAGCGCGATATGGCTAATTGCTAATGGTGAACCATCTCCCCAAGGACGCAGGCGCATATCGACACGGAAGACAAAACCATCTGAGGTAATATGATCTAACAGGTAGATCAGCTTTTGTCCCCATAGAATGCAAAACTGCTGCACATCAATACATTTTCGCCCATCGGTTTCCCCTTGCTCATCAAAAGCAAAAATCAGATCAATATCACTAGAAAGATTGAGTTCCTGAGCACCCAGTTTCCCCATAGCAATTACAATTAAGTCTTGCACCTTTCCATTGTAGCCAATCGGCTGGCCATACTTTGCAACCAAGGGAATACGGGCAAAATCTTTGGCGGCACAAATGGCGGCATCGGCAAAATCAGAAAGTTCACGAGTGAGAGTAATGACATTCGTAAGTTGATTGGCATCCTGCCAGATCCAGCGAAACATCAGGCGAGCACGCAGAGTACGTAACGTACTCATCCATTGCTCTTCATCACTAATATTGGTAAGAGTATCTGTGACAGATTGTTTGATTTGTTCAGTACTTAAAGCATGCTGAAAATGGTCAACTGCATAGTCCTGCTGCAGCAAGGCAGCGTGTCTGGACAATACCTGCTCGGCATATTGGCTTGCCCTTAAAGTTTTCTGCAATTGTACGTCGTTCATTTCCAGTCCTTGTCACCTGCAAGATTTTTTCTAGTTATAACAGGTGACTGGCAGCGCTGTGAATGCCTTGGACGGAAATTAATTTTTTTCTTTTAATGCACCTGCCGGTTCAGCAAGTGCCAGTGCCTGATGTTCATTGGTGGCTTTTGGCAACAATACACTAAAGGTCGTACCCTGACCTTCTTTAGAGTCCACATAAATTTGACCATGATTCAGATCGACAAATCGCTTACACAGTACCAGACCAAGACCCGCGCCTTTTTCATTATCTGTGCCTTTCACACTTACTGTCAGATTTGGCTTAAACAGATTTTGCATCTGCTCTTCAGTCATGCCCAGACCGGTATCCTGAACGCTGATTCTGACCAGCTCGTCTTCAGCTTCAGCAGTCAAAATGACCTGACCTTGCTGATCGATTGGGATAAATTTCAATGCATTGGAGACCAGATTTTGCAGCACTGAAGTAATCATGTTGATATCGGCATTGACTTTCACTCCTTCAGGAATGCGGTCAATCAGGTCGATTTTTTTATTCAATGCTAAGCTTTTGAGTACATCGCAAACAATTTTGCTGGACTGTTTTAGCTCAAAATTGATCGGATGGTAAACGAAACGTCCACCCTCAGCCATTGCCCAAGTCAGCAGGCTTTCCAGCAAGTTATAGGTTGACTTGGCATTTTCACAGAGATAATCGGCAATATTCTGAACACTTGAATCATCCAGTGTATGACGTTCTTCAGCCAATACTTCCGAGAATCCAAGTAAGCCATGAAAGGGTGCACGCAGGTCATGGGCAATGATCTGGAAGAATTTCGTCTTACTGAAGTTCATGGCGCATTGCTGCTCGTACATTTCCTTCAGTTCATTATAGTCTTCATGCAAGCGAATCAGTCCGACCAGCCCATCGGCAAACTCCTGCACCAGACGAATATCTTCCTGATCAAAGCCATCTTCTTTCTGATCAAAAAATACCACATGACCAATTGAATGGGTATCACTGGCTTTCAGATTAAAGGAGATCAGGCGCTTATGCTCTACACCAAGACTACGAATATATTCTGACATTTCTGTATAGGCAGGATGCGTACGATCCAGACAGTCATCATTTTTAAGATAATTGAGCAGATTTAATTCGGGCGGCGTTTCAAACCCCCAAAATTCTGAAGCAGTGGAATACCAGATATAAGGTTCTTTATGAAAACCCAGTAAACATTTTTCAGTCTTGAGTAGCCGACGTGCGACTCGAGCAAATGTATTAATTAGGTTATTGGAAGTATTTACGCCCAAAATAAGAGACAGGCGGCATGAGCTTAGCTGTTCAGTATTTTGACCTATCTCCAGAAGGTTAAGCTTCATCTCTGCCTCTCATAGTTATGTTTATTTATTCAACCAATTTTATACAATCAATAACAAAGAATCTAAACAGTCTCAACAACATTTCCTAATATCTAGATTAATTGATTTCATTACATTTAACTACGTATACGTTCATTTTTTCTTTAAAAAATGTAAAACAAATTTGACATTAACCGTTATTTGTAAACCTATAAACAAACCTGATAATGTCACTGAAATGTCTATTTTTTCACCACCACTTGTAACATGCACCTAAACTAAATACTAGTGCCAAGCCTATAAATAATTAATTTAATTTAAAATAATAGCACTAAAATAAATTCTTTAGATTAATATTGTTAAGAATTTCTTCACCAACCAATCGTTACGAGTAAATATCCTATTTTTTTGCTTCATAATGCTCAAATGATTAATCTTCTAAATAACTATGTAATTTAGTTAATTCTTTGATATGTCTAATTTTTGTTAATCACGCACAATAAAACTGGCATAAAGTACCAATCTTTTTGTTAATGACTGAGATTTCCTTACTGTTAATTGTAAGCAGCCACTACAATTCTTATAAATTGTTTCTTTAAAAGTTATGTTTAAGCTCATAATTCCAGATCATGAATCTTATATAATTTTCCGTCTGGTAAAATACGGATATAAAAAAAGCGACCTTTTAGGATCGCCTTCTCTATCGACACGAAATCAATTATCTGAAATCAATGCTACTTGCTGTACATAGTTGAACAGTTTCAGCTTTGATGCTGCAACCTCTTCTTCAGGTGCCTGATTTTTTAGATCACGATGTACACGCAAATAATGCTGACGTAAGGTATGACGTTCTGTTGCATTATAGGTTTTGGTAAATTCGTTAATCGCCGGATCACCATCTTTGACAATACGGTCAACCCAACGCTGTAATTGTGCTGTCTTTTTCAAACCCTGTTTAGGGGTCAGGTAGGACAGAATCACGGTTTCATTTTCGTTACGTAGTAATTTGCCAATACGGGAGAATTGGCGACGACGTGCTTCATGTGAACTAATTTGCTGAACATCCAGCAAAGCTTCAATCAAACGCTCTTCAACAGGAAGGTTCTTGATTTGTTTCGCACTCAGTTCTGCCAACTGTGCGCCTAAAGCAGCCATACGCTGGACTGCTTTTTTCTGTTCGGTTTTACTTGCGCGTCCCTCTAAAGATTCGAAATCTTCTTCAGTTAAACTGCTCGGTCGACGTGCCACGATTAATCTGCCTCATAAAATTTTGCCGCAAACAGTGCCTGAATTTCAGATAAAGCTTTTTCTTCATCTGCTCCTTCAAGTACCAAGCGTAATGTTGTGCCTTTGCCCGCTCCTAGCATGAGCAAGGACATGATATTTTTTGCATCGACGAGCTTGTCACCCTTTCCAATCTGAATATTGGAACGAAATTTGGTGGTGACTTCAATGAGCTTACCCGATGCCCGCGCATGTAAACCCAATTTGTTAATTACGTCAACCGTCGTATCAATCATGACCAGTGCTTCATTTCTCGGTGGAGGACTTGAACAGACCATTTTGCCTCAAGCGCTTTTTTTAGTCTATCCACAATATAAACAGAACGATGCTGACCACCGGTACAACCCACAGAAACTGTGATGTAGTGACGGTGCCCTTCAGCAAAAGCCGGTAGCCATTTTTCCAAAAAGCTGTAAATGTCCTGGAACATGTCTTCTACCTGCTCACTCTTTTCCAGGAAAGTCTGTACAGGCTGATCCAGTCCGGAAAATTTACGTAGTTCCAGATCCCAGTGCGGGTTAGGCAGATGACGTACATCAAAGACATAATCGGCATCCAATGGAATACCATGCTTATAACCAAAGGACTGTAAAATCAGAATCAGGTTATCGGTCTGACCGAGCTTATGCAGTAAGGTATGCTTCAGGTCATGCACACTTTTGTCAGAAGTATCGATATGTACCGTCGAGCGCAACTGGATCGGAAGCAAAAGTAATTTTTCTTCCTGAATGCATTCATTCAGACTTTTAAAACGTGCAGCCAGCGGATGCGGACGGCGTGAAGCACTAAAACGTGCAATCAGCTCCTGATCCTGCGTAGTCAGATAAATAACATCGACTGTGCCATGCTGTTGCAGCTGTTCAAACACATGATCAAATTCTTGCAGATCCGCCCGGGTGCTACGAACATCCACTCCTAATGCTAACTGTTCCAGGTTATTTTCCTGATCCAGTTTCGCGACAATTTCAGGAAGCAGTGCCAGCGGCAGGTTATCGATACAGTAATAACCCAGGTCTTCCAGTACCTGCAAGGCAGATGACTTACCTGAACCAGATTGACCTGTCACAATTAAGATGCGCTTCATGCACTGCTACCCTATTAATGACGTGCAGAATATTTTACCTGCAGATTGTCGATCAAACGTGTTTTACCTAATTTCGCCGCAATGAATAACACAAGATCCTGATTAAATTCATCAATCTTTTGCAATTCTGGCGTACGTGCCTCAATATAATCTACCACAAAACCAGCCTCTGTGAGGGTCTGGCGAATACCAGTCAACACAGTATCTAACACTATACCTTCATGCAGCTGCTGTTCCGCTGCTTTTAAGCTGCGGTAGATCACTGGTGCAGTCTGGCGTTCCTGCTCGGTCAGATAACCGTTCCGTGAACTCAGTGCCAAACCATCTTCAGCGCGCGCTATCGGAACCCCAATCACTTCCAGTGGAATATTCAGGTCTTGCACAAACTGGCGAATCACTGCCAGCTGCTGATAATCTTTTTCACCAAAGAAAGCATAATTTGGCTGAACCATGTTAAACAATTTTGTCACGACAACTGCTACGCCATCGAAATGCCCCGGACGCTGTAAACCACACAGGTCATTCGTGATATCCGAAACACTAATATTGGTCAGACGCGGCTTGTTACCATACATCTGTTCCACACTTGGAGCAAAGACGATGTCACAGCCTACTTCAGCCAATAACTGCTGATCCTGCTCCAAGGTACGTGGATAGTTATCGAAATCTTCGTTTGGCCCAAACTGAATCGGATTCACGAAGATGCTGACCACGACTACATCACATAACTTGCGGGCTTCACGTACCAGATTTAAGTGACCTTGATGCAGATTCCCCATGGTGGGTACGAAGCCAATAATTTTACGTGCTGAACGAGCCGGATTTAATGAGGCCGCCAAACCCTGGATTGTAGTTTCTGTTTTCATCTTATAACTCAACCTGGAATGTATGTTCAGGTGCAGGGAATGAGCTGTCTAGTACAGCAGCATGATAGGCCTTGAATGCATCCAAGATTGCATTGGCACCTGATTGTTCTTTCATAAAGTTACGTACAAATTTAGCCGTATGACCAAAGTTCAGGCCCAGCATGTCTTGCACTACAAGCACCTGGCCATCCGTATCTACACCCGCACCAATACCAATCACTGGAATCTCCGAGAATAACTCAGCCACTTCTTTGCCAAGTTGTGCAGGCACACATTCAAGCAATAACAAGGCAGCACCGGCTTCAACCACAGCCTTACAGTCAGCAAGCAGCTGATCTGCCGCTGCGCGGTTACGTGCCTGTAATTTATAACCACCAAATACATTCACTGATTGTGGTGTCAAACCTAGGTGTACACAAACTGGAATACCGTTACGCGTCATGACCTGTATGGTTTCAGCCAGCCATGCTCCACCTTCCAGCTTGACCATCTGAGCACCCGCCTGCATCACGGTACGGGCACTTTGCAAGGCATCATTCAATGTTGCATAACTCATAAATGGCAGATCAGTCAGGATAAAGGCATGCTGATTTGCACGGCGCACTGCAGCGGTGTGATATGCCATATCGGCTACAGTCACTGGCAAAGTAGAATCATGCCCCTGAATGGTCATACCCAGGGAATCCCCGATCAGAATCGTATCTACTTCGGCAATTTCCATGGCTTTGGCCATGCTGGCATCGTAGCAGGTCAGGCAGGAGAATTTACGGCCGTCCGCCTTAAATCGTCTTAAGTCGCTCAGACTGATCATGAAGGTGTTCCTCTCTTATTGAAGTTCTCGCGAACATACCAATAAATAAAAATTAAATATTTGCCCAATTCGTGCGATCAAGGACCATCAAGGTCGATTGTTTTACGATGTCCAGGTCTTTTAATGATTGTCCATTCAGCTGTAATTCAGTATCAAGATCCAACAACGGCAATAATACAAAATCACGTTCCATTACACCGACATGCGGCACAGTCAAACGCTCATTCTGAATACGTTCATCACCGTAAATAAGCAGGTCCAGATCCAGCGTACGTTCACCCCAGTGGCGTAAACGTACCCGACCCGTTTCCTGTTCCAATGCCTGTAGACGATCCAGTAAATCGAGTGGTGCCAGATCGGTAATCAACTGCACCACAGCATTATGATAATTTGGCTGATCCTGTGGACCCATCGGTGGACTTTGATACAAATGGGATATTTTCACTGTTCCCAAGCTTGCCAGTTTCTGTACCGCCTCAGCCATAATCTGGCGCGAATCACCAAGATTACTGCCTAAGCCAATATAAGTAATGGTCATTGTGTCGGTCCAAAAACAACCTGGCTTAAATCACGCTGTACACGCTTACGTTTCATAATTGGATGATCCGGACCAATCTCACCGCTTGCACTCGCTGCTGCATGAGAAACTGGTTTCTCTGCTGCTGGCTTAGGTTTGCGGGTACGACGGTTACGTGGTTCCGGCTCATTGACTAATGGCTCAATCTCAGTGGTTTCCTGAACAGCAAGACGCTGTTCCAGATGCTCTTCCTGAGTCGCTTTACGACGGCTCTTGGCACGCTGACGGTTATACTGTGCAATGGCACGTTCTTTTTCATCACCGCCCATTTGCTGATAAGCATCCCACCAGCTCCCCATGCCCTGTGCAGTCTCATCACCTGATTTTTCGCGGAGTAACAGGAAGTCAAAGCCGGCACGAAAACGCGCATGACCAGACAGCGCTTCAATCTGCTGCGGTTTTGGATTCAACAGGCGGGTCTGCATTTCCCAGACTTCACGGATAAAAGTTTCCGCAAAACGTGGAATGATGGTACGGGTTGCCTGACGCTTCAAAACATCCAGGCCTGCTTGAGCACGTGCTTCAGCTGGGATAATGCCTTTACTCAAGTAGAAATCACAACGCTCCAGGAATGGCTTCCATAACAATACAGCATAGAAGAATGCAGGATTAATCGTCTTGCCAATCAAAATACGCTGATCGGTATTGGTCGCAGCACGTTCAATAAACGGCGTGATTTCAGGTTTGATCTCTGCAAACAGCTGACGCCAGATCCCGAAATCAATCAGCATTGGCAAGACGCGGTTGAGATGCCCCATGGTGAACAGCTTCTGTGACTCATCATAAAGACGATGCGGAGATACATCACGAAGCAGCTGGGTCATTTCTGGCGTAAAGATATCCAGAATCGCTTCATCAATATTGAAATTTAATTTTGCCGCAAAACGCAACG
This sequence comes from Acinetobacter sp. LCT-H3, assembly GCF_001866125.1. Lineage (NCBI taxonomy): Bacteria > Pseudomonadati > Pseudomonadota > Gammaproteobacteria > Moraxellales > Moraxellaceae > Acinetobacter > Acinetobacter sp. LCT-H3. The sequence goes on from NZ_MODX01000008.1 coordinate 68,993, forward strand.
TACGCAGCATACGGACTGGATCTTCTTCGAAGCGGAGTGTTGGATCACCCAGCAGGCGCAGTGTTTTATGTTTAATATCATCTACTGCATTGCAGAAATCCAGCACAATACCTTTACGTGGCTGGTAATACATTGCATTAATCGAGAAATCACGGCGAGCAAAGTCCTGCTCGATAGTTCCCCAGTTATTGTCACGCAGAATCATGCCCTGCGCCGAAGTGACAGCCTTTTTCGGCGGTGCCCGGAAAGTCGCGACTTCTACCAGTTCGCGACCAGAATAGACATGAGCCAGCTCAAAACGACGCCCGATAATACGACAACGTCGCCCGAATACTTCTTTGACCTGAGCGGGAGTTGCGTTAGTGACAGCATCGAAATCCTTGGGATTCAAGCCCAGCATCAGATCTCGTACACCACCACCAACAATATAAGCTTCATAACCGGCCTTATTTAAGGCATCAATCACATCGAGGATATAAGAAGGTAATTGAGCGGTTGATAAACCACATTTTGACGCGCGCAAAGTTTGCAAAAGACGCTGTCTCCTACGTCTGAACGTAAAATTCTAAGATGACGCTAATCATATCGCTTACACGGCTAAAGGGCAATTTGATTATGTCAATCCTGTATCCAGCAATGATAGAGGATTCACTTTAAATTTAGATGATTTACAGCGCCAGTCGAGCCTGATTTTTAGCAAATAGTGCAGGACCAATCCCCTTGACTAGCTGAATATCTTCAACACGTTTAAACTTGCCATGCGTGTTGCGATATTCAATAATTGCTTCTGCTTTCTTCTGACCAATGCCATGCAGCTGCTGCAACTGCTCGACCGTAGCGGAGTTCAGCCGGATCCTGTCTGCACTGGAAACAGCTGCAAGCTCCGGCTTCGCCAGATAGTGATTGCTATGATTTTGGGATGGCCGATTCTGCTGTTGTTTCAGCCGTGCATCATATTGTTGCTGTTTAGCCTTCCAGTCGGCGTAACTTTCATTTTGAGCAGCAGCTGCAAACGAACTGCACAGTACAGATAAAATTGTGAGGATAATACTAATCAGTTCTCTGCTGATTGACCGAATTTTTATGATTTTCATGCGTGACCCGTTGTTTTAATTCTTGTTTCGCCTGTTCCCACAACTGATCCAGTTCAGTCAGTGACAGGTCTTCTATATTCAGATTCTGTTGTACTGCCTGATGTTCCATCAAGGCAAATCGCGTACGGAATTTATGGATAGTACCTAATAGTGCCATCTCACTCGAAATTCCAAGTTTACGACCAACATTGACCAGAGAGAATAAGCAATCACCAAATTCTTCCAGAATTTCGTCGGATTTCTGTCCTACCATTGCCTCTTTAAATTCACCTAACTCTTCTTCAAGCTTACCGAATGCACCATCCACATCAGGAAAATCAAAACCAATTTTTGCCACATTTTTCTGGATTTCGTCTGCCTGTACGAGTGCCGGTGCATGTTTCACATCATCCAGACGGAAACGGGGCTTACCCTGTTTTTCTTGTGCCTTAATCTTTTTCCACAATACAGCCACATCTTCAGGGCTGAGTTTAGAAAACTGTTCAGCCTGAAATACATGTGGATGACGGCGGATTAATTTATCGCTAATCGCCTGCACTACATCCTGAAAATTAAAAGCACCTTGCTCACTGTACATCTGCGACTGAAAAACCACTTGTAATAACAGGTCACCAAGCTCATCACGTACATCTTCAGTCTTACCGGAACGAACAGCCGCTTCAACTTCATACGCCTCTTCAATCGCATAACGCGTTAATGATTCAGGCGTCTGCTGTTGATCCCACGGACATTTTTCACGTAGTTCTCGCATGATGCTCAGTAATTGTTCCACCTTAAAACCTCTTTATTTTATCGGACAAGAAAATATCTTTTGCTCAATGTTTGCTATGCTCTAAAAACAGTCAACATGGAGGTGAGCTCAATGCACAGTATCTTTATTAGCGGGGCAGCACAAGGAATCGGTGCTGCTGTTGCCAGCCTATTTTGCCGCGAGGATTACAAGGTCGGTATTTACGATCTGAATATTAGCCTTGCCGAACAACTGGCTAAGCAGCTAGGCCCGAATGCGCACGCAGGTTATCTGGATGTTGCCAGTTATGCATCCTGGCAAACCGCCTTACAGGATTTTGAAGCCTGGGCAGGCAAGATCAATATTCTGGTGAATAATGCCGGCATTCTCTATTCAGGAAATTTTGAAAAGTCCCCCATTGAAGCACACCACCGTACGGTCGATATTAATATCAAGGGTGTGATCAATGGCTGTCATGCAGCTTTTCCCTTTCTGGAGCGTGCTGCTTTTGCCCGGGTCATTAATCTTTCCTCTGCTTCCGCGATCTATGGTCAGGCTGATCTTGCTTCCTATGCGACCAGTAAATTTGCCGTACGAGGACTGACAGAAAGCCTGGATATTGAATGGCACAAGCATGGCATTCGGGTCATGGATGTAATGCCACTTTTTGTGCGCACTGCAATGGTTCAGGATATGCAGGCAGAAAGCATCAAGAAAATGGGCGTGCATTTGAGTGCAGAAGATGTCGCTCAGGATATTTTAAAACTGGTACAGCGCAAGGACAATTTACTGGTTGCTACCCATCAGCCAGTCGGCTTTAAAAGCCAGTTCTTATACCATCTGTCACGTTTCAGTCCACAGTTTGTGAACCGCATGAGTAATCTGCTAATTGCCCGAAAACCCTGATTCTTATATCCCCCTGTTTATGCTATCGGATGCTGGTAAATCTGAATCTGTGGAAAACTGAAGCCACGGCATGACTGCTCAGCCTGCCATGCCACGCTGAGCACACAATCACCAAGTACATAGTTATGAAATGCAAAGACACCAAGCTGCGCATGCTGACACAGGCCACCTTGCTGCTGTGGATGTACTTTAGTATTGAGCTCACTCAGATTCATACGAATACCCATACCATGTGCTTTTAATATTGCTTCTTTGGTGGTCCAGACCTTAAACCAGTATTCAGGATCACAGTCTAACTGTTGCCAGCTCGCGTATTCTTCAGGGTGAAAGGCATGCTGTGCCAATGCATCAAAACGAACTTTACGGCTTAATTCTTCAACATCCACCCCAATTTCTTTGACTGTTTGGCTCAGGGCAAGTGCATAAAAATTCTGGCTATGGCTATGGTTAAAGGCAACATGTGAGTGGTCTTTGAGATAGGGTTTGCCATGCTCTGCACGTGCAAGATCATGATCACTAATCGAGCAATTCAAAGCACTGGATAAATACTGATTTCGCAATTGAACGATGTGTTGTTTACGTTGCTGGAGATACGCTTGACGCGTTAGTCCGCCAGATATGGCTTGAACTGGCAGTTTGTGTAAATCAATTCGAATCCGACGCATTACATGGTCCTTTATTGCTCAAGTGAATTATAGAACAGTTCAGACCTCCATGGTGAAAGCACAAAAAAGCCTGCTATTGCAGGCTTTTTACTTTATTCAAATACAGATTAACCGCGTTTGAATTTCTTCTCAGCTTTCTTGAATTTCTGAACATAACGACGCTTACGTGCTGCAGTACGTTCATCAATTTGTGACTTACGACCTTCGAACGGGTTTTCAGACGTCTTGAATTCAATTCTTACTGGTGTACCTTCAAGTTTGTAAACTTTACGGAATACATTTTCCAGGTAACGACGGTAATCCGCAGGAGTTTTATCGACCTTGTTACCATGAATGACAATGGTCGGTGGATTCTGACCGCCAATATGCGCATAACGCATTTTGATACGACGGCCTTGAACAGTTGGCGGCTGGTGAGCTTCAGTCGCATCTTGCAGAATCTGGGTGATTTTTGCAGGAGAGACTTTCAGGTGTGAAGAATCATAGGCACGGTGGATCGAAGGATAAAGCTCACCGACACCGGTACCATGTAATGCAGAGATCAAGTGAATCTTCGCCCATGGAATGAAGTCAAAACGACGTTCCACATCCAACTTGCACTGCTTACGATCATATTCAGACATGTTGTCCCATTTATTGATCGCAATCACCATGGCACGGCCTGCTTCAATCGCATAACCGATCAAGTGCAAGTCCTGCTCTACAATCCCTTCACGTGCATCAACAACTACGACAACCACATGCGCATCTTTCATCGCCTGCAAAGTTTTCACGATTGAGAATTTCTCAATCATCTCATCGACTTTACCTTTACGACGTACACCTGCGGTATCGATCAAAGTGTATTTACGGCCATCACGTTCAAATGGAATGTAAATCGAGTCGCGGGTTGTACCTGGCTGATCAAATGCAACCACACGCTCTTCACCCAGTAAACGGTTGACCAAGGTGGATTTACCAACGTTCGGACGACCAATAATCGCGAGACGCAAACCGGTATTTTTATCGTGTTCAGCTTCAGACTCATCTTCGGGCACATCTGCAAGTACTTCTTCAAGCATCTGCTGTACACCACGACCATGACTCGCCGCCACTTGCATCGGCTCGCCCATGCCAAGTTTATAGAACTCAACTAAAGCAGCTTCTGCATGTACTCCATCCACCTTGTTCGCAACGAGGAAGACTTTTTTACCCAAAGTACGCAGCTCACGGGCAATCTGTTCATCAGATGCCAACAATCCGGCACGTGCATCGACCACAAAGATAATCATATCTGCTTCATGGATTGCAGTTTTAGACTGCTCTGCCATGTAAGAGTCGATCCCACCTTCGTTCTCACCGATACCGCCAGTATCAACGACAATGAAGGATTTATTTTGATAGACAGCATCGCCATATTTACGGTCGCGTGTCAGACCTGCAAAGTCTGCCACCAATGCGTCGCGGCTCTTGGTTATCTGGTTGAACAGAGTTGATTTTCCGACGTTCGGACGACCAATGAGCGCAATTACGGGTTTCATAGATTAACCTTTATTCAATATCAGGCTGTCTAAAAATGGCCTGAACATCAGAAAGTTCTGGAAGAAAATGGGAATAGGATTAAAGCCTAAAATAAATAAAAACACGGGGCATTGAACATTCAATCACCCCGCGTAAAAAATACGGTTGGCTTATTTTAGCATAAGCCACAGAAAAATTAACGATTCTGCCAGATACTGTAAGCACCCTTACGTGTCGACACATAGAGCTGGTTGTCGATCACACGCAGTGTGCGAACTTCACCAGAAGTCTTGGAACGACCAACAATCTGTCCAGTAGACGGATCAATCAGGTGTAATACACCGTCCAGGTCACCGACTACAAGGTCTGTACCCAGCATGACCGGGTTGCTCAGCTGACGGTTTAACAACTGGTCATTTTCCCAGAGTTTCTGGCCAGACGTAATTTCATAGGCGGTGATTTTACCATCAGTCTGGGCAACAAAGACACCGTTACCTACAACTTCTGGACGCTGGATACTGCTGGCATCTTCACTCCAGATCACCTGTTGTGAAGCCAGATCAAGCACAGTCACCTGACCTTGATAGCTGGTTGTTACTACAAACTGACCAGCAACGACCGGCTCACCATCAATATCATTCAGACGTTGAATATCGGAGCGACCATCAGATACCGCTACACGGCGCTGCATTTTTGGCACACCGGTAACTGCATCAAGAGCATAAATATAGCCGTTTGCTGAAGCAATCAGTACATGACGTGGGTCAAGTGCGACTGGTGCCGCCATACCACGCAGGCTGAATTGTACATTAGGTAGCTTATAAGTCCACACCTGTTTACCAGTACTGACTTCATGAGCGAAGACCATACCGTCATTCGCTACGGTAATCACACGGTCTGCATGCACTAAAGAGGGCGCAATAATGGCACCCGACAATTGAGCAGCCCAACGCTGTTCACCCGTCTGCTGATCTAAAGCAAACAGCTGACCTTTGGTATTGCCTGCAATCACCACACCAGAAGCCGCCTCCACACCCGCGCTTAAGCCCGCTTTAGACACTTTTTTCTGCCAAAGACGTTGCTTGCCCTGATAAGCAGAAATTTCCCCATTTGGATTAATGGCAAAAATCACACCGTTGTCTGCATCGAGGCGTAAACGTAATGGATCTGCTTCATCCGTAGAAGAAACACTGCTAGAAAATACAGGAACTAGTGATTTTGCCTGTGCAAGTTTAGGAAGTGGATTTGGCTTGGCTTCTTCCACTTTAATGGTTTTCCCCGCACAACCTGCCAAAGCAAGGGTTAAAACGGTTAAGGCACAGGTGAGTTTGTATTTTCTATTCATTCAGTTTCTTCCACTTGTGTATCTATAATCGGGCGTTCAATTTCAGGATCATCGACCAATACGCCAACACTTTCTAGTTTAATTTGTAAAATCTGACGTTCTTCTTTGCGTTCTACCAAAGCATCCCATGCACTTTGATACACTTTCTTGGCATTTTCAATATCATTTTTGGCAACATAGATATCTCCACGTGCTTCATCCGCAGTTGCTTTAAAAGCAGGCTCATTCACCGCTTCTAAAGTTTTCAATGCTGCATCATATTTTTTCTGTGCCAGCTGGGCATATGCCAGACGAAGTTTAACTACTTGCACCAGACCTGCATCATCCACCTTGGAGTTTTCAACTTTCTTCAGTGCACGTTCAGCTGCTGCATAGTCTTCTTTGTCATAAGCCAGTTTTGCCATTACTAGCTGAGTCTGAATCGCCTGCGCTGAGTCAGGTGCTTCCTTGACAATCTTGTCCGCAGTATCAGACAGTTTAGCAAACGCATCGCCCTGAGTAGAACGTGCATCATCCATTAACTGCTGTACCTTGGCCGTTTGCTTCTGCGACTCCGCCAGGTTCTTCTTCTGCCAATATTCCCATCCAAAAAAGGCAATCAGCGCAACCAGAATCCCGGTAATGATTGAAGAGCCATACTTCTTTGTGAAGGATTTCAAACTTTCAAGTTGTTCATCACCACCAATTGCGCTCATGTGATTACCCCTTTCCTAATGTCTTATCGATTATTTTGAAGAAATTTTAGTTGTGAAGAATGCCACAAAATCAGTAAATGGCACATCTGATTGCTCTGCTGTTGCCAGCTCTTTTACGGTAAAGGTCTGTGCTTCAAGTTCACGTTCACCAATAATCGCAGCATAGATCGCCCCAGACTGGTCTGCCTTTTTCATTTGCGATTTCATTGAACCGTGTGAGCCAACTTTCAGGCGAATGCTACTCCCGGCAGCTTCTAACTGGTCACGGATCTGTTCAGCCAAGACCAGTGCCTGACCTTGAGAAGCAGGGTCTGCCACCAGAAATACTTCACAATCACGTACAGGTGTGTTGTCTTCAACTTGCTCCAGTAAAAGCAGTAAGCGCTCCATCCCCATCGCAAAACCAACCGCAGGTACAGACTGGTCTGCCTTACCTTTTAACTGACCCACCAGACCATCATAACGACCGCCGGCACAGACTGTACCTTGTGAACCTAAATGCGTTGTGGTCCATTCAAATACGGTTTTGTTGTAGTAATCCAGACCACGTACCAGTTTCTGGTTGATGACAAAGCTGACGCCTGCATCAGTCAAGTATTGCTGTAACTGGTTAAAGTGCGCCAGTGTTTCTTCACCCATAAAGTCATGCAGTTTAGGTGCATTTTCTAAAATAGACTGAGTTTTGGCATCTTTAGAATCCAGGATACGTAATGGATTCGTGGTCAAACGACGCTGAGAATCTTCATCCAGATCGGTTTTATGCGCTTCCAAGAATTCAACCAATGCCGCGCGGTATGCTGCACGTTCATCCGACTCACCCAAAGTGTTGAGTTCAAGCTGAACTTTGTCCGAAACACCCATACGTTTCCATAAACGCGCTGTCATTAAAATCAATTCAGCATCTTGATCTGGCGTTGCTACACCAAAAGTTTCTACACCAAACTGGTGGAACTGACGGTAACGACCTTTTTGTGGTTTTTCATAACGGAACATAGGTCCGACATACCATACTTTCGGGGTCGCACCACGCAGCAGGTTATGCTCAAGCATGGCACGTACGCAACCTGCTGTACCCTCAGGACGCAGCGTCAAAGACTCCGGTGGATTGCCTTTGTCCAGAAAAGTGTACATTTCTTTTTCAACGATATCCGTTGCATCACCGATTGAACGTTTGAACAGATTGGTCTGTTCAACGATTGGCAAACGAATTTGTTGATAGCCATAGGCATCCATTAGGCCCGATAAATGCTGTTCAAGACGTCTCCAAGCTGGGGTTTGCGTTGGGAGAATGTCATTAAAACCTTTGATTGCGACGATTGAACTCATGATCTACTCAGGAAAACTTGTACGAATAATTTCTTTAGATTTAGCTTCTTCAAGCTCGGAAACACGTTGACGAACCATAGCTTCGATTTCATCAACCAGTTGATTGGTATCGATTAAATGGCTCTTTTCGCCATTACGATACACCAGTGAACGCGGACTTGCACCTACTACACCAATGTCGGCTTCCTTAGCTTCACCTGGACCATTTACTTTACAGCCAATCACCGAGACATCCATTGGTGTACGAATATCTTCCAAACGTTCTTCAAGCGATTGCATCACTTTAATTACGTTAAATTCCTGACGTGAGCAGCTTGGGCAGGCAATGAAGTTAATCCCGTTAGAACGTAAACCCAGCGATTTTAAAATATCGAAACCGATCTTCACTTCCTCTTCAGGTTCTGCTGCCAATGAAATACGCATAGTGTCACCAATGCCTTCCATCAACAGACCACCAAGAGCGATTGCAGACTTCACCGAACCTGTACGGTAAATGCCCGCCTCAGTCACACCCAAATGCAGCGGATTATCAATCTGTTTAGACAGCAGGCGATAAGCATCCATGGTCAGGAACACATTGGATGCTTTTACCGATATTTTAAATTCATGGAAATCTAAACGGTCTAAAATATCGATATGACGCATCGCCGATTCAAGCAGTGCTTCGCCTGTCGGCTCGCCATATTTTTTCTGGATGTCTTTTTCTAATGAACCAGCATTGACACCAATACGCATCGAGATATCGTTATGACGCGCAGCTGCCACGACTTCACGAATCTTGGCTTCTGAACCGATGTTACCTGGGTTAATACGCAGACAGTCTGCGCCCAAGTCAGCTACTGCCAGGGCAATTTTGTAGTCGAAGTGAATGTCTGCAACCAATGGCACACTCACCTGTTTACGGATTTCCCCAAACGCTGCCGCTGCTTCCATACTTGGTACAGAAACACGCATGATATCAGCACCCGCATCGACGCAGCGCTGGATCTGTGCGACCGTTGCGGCTACATCACAGGTTTCGGTATTGGTCATACTCTGGATGCTGATAGGCGCATCACCACCGACATAAACAGAACCAACACGAATCTTGCGGGTTGGACGGCGTTGAATCGGATTCACAATCATGATTTGTTTCTACTCTCTTGCCATTAACGTGATAAACGGAATTCTGCTTTTCCGTTTACAGTATATGGTGACAATGAAATATTTTCGTTATTCAGGGTCATGGCCACAGCGGTTGCATCATCAAGACGGATCTGAAATGGAGTTTCACCATTTAAATCCAATGTTGATGATTGACGACCAGTAGCAAGCACTTTACCAGTTGAGTCAACAATATGGACTGAAGTAGGACGGCTAAATTCAAGTTTTAGCTGATCACCAGATACTGCTGCATTGGAATCCATATTAATGATTTCAACGTCTGATGCCTGAGTCATTACTTCCGGTTCTACTTCAGCGCTACTATTGCCTGACCAGTTTTGGATTATCGTTACCAATACACCTAAAACTGCTAACGCCACTAATGCGATTAAACCGCGTTTCAACCATTTACGGTTACGGTCACGATTAGAGCCCGGTAATTTACCCATAATCTTGATTGGGGAATTATTCAAGGCATGATTCGGCAACAGACCAGTATCATTGGCATAAATCTCATCAAAACGCTGAATGATATTCGATGCGTCGACGCCCAGGAACTTCGCATAAGTACGATAATAACCCTTGATAAAGGTCGCTTCCGGTAAAGCTTTATAATCATCTTGTTCCAGAGCAGTCAAAGTTTTGACTGGAATATTCAGTTCACTTTCAACATCTTCCAGCTCAAGTTTCTGGTTGATACGAATCTGGCGCAAGTACTCACCTGGACGTTGAACATTTCCTAACGCGTTTGGCGCTACGCTCGAATTATTCGATGGTGAATTAGGATTTACTTCCATACGGCCTCAGTAGTGTACTGTAATTGCAAATAACGTTGGTATTCCGGGCTTTCAGGGAATAATGCGCGCAATTGATTGACTAATACTTGCATGCCCATTTGATCACCCTCGGCACGCGCAGTACGAATGCCGATCCAGAGCGCACGAGCACCCTGGTTTTTCTGTCCCACTGAACGTACAAATTGTTGATACATATTCGACGCCGCCGGGAACTGCTGATTCAGATAAAAAATCTCTGCCAACTCTAACATTGAAATGTAAGAATCGCGATTGGCTTGCAGGGCCTGTTTGAATGATTTTTCAGCATTCACCAGATCGCCCTGCTTCAGGTAGATCCGCCCCATATTTTCAAGCGCAAGATAACGCTGGTCATAGCCTAGTGTCGCGCCTGCAATTGCAAACTGTTCAATTGCATCATTATAACGTTCAAGCTGATACAAATAGGTGCCATAATTGTTACGTGCCTGTGCATTTTTAGGTTCGGCTGAAATCGCGCGCTTAAAATAAGTTTCGGCACGATCCAAGTTCAGCCTACTACCTTCCTGCTGTAACAAAACACCCATCATCATATTGGCTTGAGCATCACGTGAATTAATTTTAAGCGCCTCATCTAGCGCTCTTTTCGCTGAATCCAGATCACCAGTCTTCAGATATTCAACCGCCAATTGAGTACGCACCTGGGTCGCTTTTTTAGGATCCTTTTTACCTACTTCTGCCGTTTGACAGCCAGATAGAGCAATAGAAACACATATTGTTGAAATAAAAGCAATTTTAGATGTCAGATTTCTCAATTGATGACCTCTTGTTATCCTTGTGAGCGCATGATCTCATTGGACTGCGCGATTTTCTTCTTCCACTGTTCCGCACGACGGGTACGGTCAGCAACTTGTCCCACTAATTGACCACATGCTGCATCAATATCATCACCACGTGTCTGACGAATCGTACACACAAAACCTGCATCAGACAAAGTTTTTTGGAAAGAAATAATACGGTTACGGCTTGAACGGCCATATGGTGCATGCGGAAACGGATTAAATGGAATCAGGTTAATTTTACTTGGCAAATTCTTCAATAATTTAATCATCTGCTGGGCATGTTCCGGTTTGTCATTCACGCCGTCCAGCATGACATATTCAATGGTCACATGTTTACGTGCGCTCTCATTGCCATCTTTAGTGATATAGCGCTGACATGCTGCAATAAGTTGCTCAAGCGGATATTTTTTATTGATTGGCACGAGTTCATTACGTAGTTCATCATTAGGTGCATGCAATGATATCGCCAATGCCACATCAATGTCTTGTGCAAGTTGATCAATTTTAGGCACCACACCTGATGTTGACAGTGTCACACGGCGTTTTGACATACCGTAGGCAAAGTCATCCAGCATGATACGCATTGAACTGAGTACAGCATCGTAATTCAATAGTGGTTCGCCCATCCCCATCATGACGACATTCGTCACTGAACGCTCACGCTCCGCCACAGGCACATCTTCCATATAGGAATAGTTTGCCATCCATAACTGGCCGATAATTTCAGCCTGGCTTAGATCACGCTGGAAACCCTGTTTACCCGTTGAACAAAATGAACAGTCCAGTGCACAGCCCACCTGTGAAGAAATACATAAGGTCTTACGTGAGCCAGTTTTATCTTCTGCTGGAATGAGGACAGTTTCAACCAGTGAACCTTCACCATCACCGACACGGAACACCCATTTACGCGTACCGTCTTTAGAATAATTTTTATGCACCACTTCGGGCGCTTTAATTTCACAAATCTTTTCCAGCTTTTCACGCAACTTGCCTGAGATATTGGTCATCTCAGTAAAATCAGTCACAAAAAATTGGTGAATCCACTTCATCACCTGCCCGGCACGAAACTTCTTCTCACCCATATCTTCGAAGAATTTTTCCATTTGCGGACGTGACATGCCAAGTAAGTTCACTTTCTCGACAGCCTTTTGCTGTGCTGGAGCGGATGGAGTGTGTTGCTGTGCCTCAGAAACTGCTGATACAGCGACTGCTTCAGTACTCATGTGTATTACCTAAACCATGTCTAAAGATGAAAGGAGAAGCTCAATATCTGAGCAAAGAATTATTCAGGGAATAAAAAAACCAGATAAGTATAATAACACTTATCTGGCTTGAATACTGCGAATTAACGAGTACGTGGAGCAATCTCAGTTTGAGCGAAGAAGTAGTTAACTTCACGGTCAGCAGATGCTACAGAGTCAGAACCGTGAGCAGCATTTTCGTCGATGCTTACAGCGAAATCTGCACGGATAGTACCAGGAGCAGCTTCTTTAGGGTTAGTTGCGCCAAGGATTTCACGGTGAGCAAGAACTGCGTTTTCACCTTCAAGAACTGAAACAACAACTGGACCAGAAGTCATGAATGCAACTAGGTCACCAAAGAAACCACGTTCTTTGTGCTCAGCGTAGAAGCCTTCAGCTTCAGCTTGAGTCAGGTGCTTCATTTTAGTAGCAACAATTTTAAGACCCGCTTTTTCGAAACGAGCAAAGATTTCACCGATTACGTTTTTAGCAACTGCATCTGGTTTAACGATAGATAATGTACGTTCAATAGCCATGATTGGCTCCTTTAGTCAATGGTTGACATGAAAATTTGGCGCATTATACCGAGATAATCCGCAATTTTCTGCTTTTACTCTGTAAAAAAATCGCTTTTTTAGATGAGGTCTTAGCGCGCCTCGTCAATCCATGCCATTTGAATGGCTTCAAGCAGGCCTTCAGTTGATTTTTCAGGATTATCTTCAAAGTCTGGAAGTGCACAAACCCATGCATGCAAATCAGTAAAACGAATCCATTGCGGATCCACGTCCGGGTGTGCTTCATACAGTTCAATTGCGATATCAAGAGTATCAGTCCAACGTAAACCCATATCTATTCCTAATAGCCATTTGCTTCGATGTGGTACTTTAGCAAATCTGGCAGAATCTGCGAGTGTTTAACGGTTCCAGAGCTATATTTTTATAACACAATGTTCAAGAGCGGTGCCAGAGATATAAAACTTACCGCCACAGTTATACCGATGACAGCCCCCATTGCTACATCACTCGGATAATGCAGACCGAGTATCATTCGTGAGGCTGCGACCAACACAGTAAAAGGCAGCATTAAAATCAGTAGAACTGGAACTGCATAACCCAGCATCGTCGTTGCCATGACGGCATGCAAGGTATGTCCTGAGGGAAAACTGTAATAGTCTAGAGGATGGTCACCGAGACGAATAAGCTGATGCACCTGATAAGGTCGGGGGCGTACAGTTTTAGTTTTTAGTACTTTGTAGATTGCCGTACCAACAGTACTTCCCAAAATTAAATACAGCATTTGTAGGCTGTATAATAAACCTTGTAGCGCCCAGGTAGCGATGATCATCACGTACCAGAATACGCCATTGCCAAGCCGGCTGATAATTTTGAAAAAAACAGCCACACGTCCAGAATGCGAAAGATGATTTAATACTACGCAACCTTTTAAATCCATCTCCATTAATTTTTGTTTTGCATGATGGAATTTCACCGTTTGGCTTCCTGTAATATTTTCAGTTCATTTTATCGATTCTTAGCTACCGAATTATTTAAATCAAATTTAGAAATTAATATCGACTGAAATCCGATCACGATAAGTACCTGCTGGAACACCATTAAAAGGATTATCTACCAGTTGAACAGATACGATAAATTTCTGTCGCTGGGCTGCGCTCTGTTGGAGTGGTACTCCCCACGCATTACCGCTTGCTCCTCTTAAATTTAACTTAGTGCGGAGTTTATAGGCGCCATTAGATACATAACTCATACCATCAGTACTAACCAGATTTTGGCTATTAAATAAAATTGAATAACCAGTATCACAACTGATATTAAAAGACGTGGCTGCCTGGCTACGCTGGTAGCTTTGCAAACGAAGCTCATCATTAGCAAAGCCATCAATTGAACAATATTGAGCAGATGCCATGGTGCTCATCGCGGATACTGCTATTAATAACAAGAGTTGTTTCATTATAGTTTTCTCCTACTTGCAAACCGTTTCAAAAACATGTTTGTCCGCATTCTGGAATTGTATTTCATTTAGATTAAATTGTGCCTGGCATTGCTTTCCGCCTTGAGTTTTAATTTTCAGGTTATATGCACCTGCCTTAAATAAATAAAGATAGACCATACCCTGGCTATCAACAAAAGAAGCTTCCTGACTGAGTCCGTCTACAAGAACTTCAGACCCTGCAACCAGCGAATTTTGCTGTGCATCCTTAAGTTTGACAGCAACCCGTTTTGTTTTATAAATCGGAAAATCCAGACGATATCCGCGTTGATCTAAGCCCACCAGTTTCTTAGAAGAGTGTTCAAAAGTTTCATCCATTGCCAGCTGGTTATGATCAAAAGAAATGTCATAATGAATATAAGGAATAAGATTATGAACAAACATATACCCTTGTTTATTGGTACTTCCTACACGTGTTGCCGAGCGATAAATATCAATATCTGAATGTTGGTCCACATTAACCAAGGCAAAAGCGTTATCGGCATATTTGGTCAATGCAACTTTATTCCCCATCCAAACTAATGCGCCATCAAATGTAACTTGTGAATTACGGCGATCCTCATATTCATCATGAGATAATTGCAAGTTACCTACGCTGGTTTTCCATAAACCATAAGCATTGTAGTTAATTTCTTCATCACTTCGGTTTACACCCACGACATAATCAAAGCCATTCTGGGTCATGGTTCGATGGGCATAACTTAAACTTGTTTCATTGTCTGCGGTATCATGATCCAGAGAAATCCGCCCTCGTTCGCCCCAGTTATAATAAAAGGCGATACGAAATCCCTGATCTCCGTCCTCACTAAAATCTTTATAATAGCCAAAATCCGTATATAAGTTTCTCGTTAGACCTTTTGTCGCTCTAATATCAAAAAACTTACGGTCTTCTCTAGGTGAATCATCAAATTCATTATGATAAGATTGATAAATAAAATTAAAATTTAGACCATCAATAATTTTAAGATTAGAAAAGTTAAAATATAAAATACTTGAAGTCTCAATTTCGGAATCATATAAATCAGTATTCAAATATTGATACTCTTGCGTAAAATATCGACTATTTAAGCCAACTGACCAGTATTGGGAACTTCGACTCAAGCCAACTGCAGCAGCATAACCTTGCTCATCTATACGATCTGCCTTGCTTGCTGATACGGCGGTATCTAAAAGAAAATACTTACTGATACCTTGGGTCCACAACACATCTACATTGCTAACATCTTCACTATAAAGTAAATCTAGGCCCAATGTTGTAGAAGAGGTGATCCCTCGGCGAAAATAGAGTTTGCTAAAAAAATCACGATAATCATCATCCACAAGATCATAGTTATAACGCAGCTTTCCTAACGAAATATTGTATTCATTTAGTTTTGGCTTCAATAACCGGCTATTAATATAAACAGGAAAACTCCGAACAGTACGATTTCCAAGTATATCTTCCACCACAATTTGAGCATCACCTGCCTGATTGACGACTCCTCCAGCTGGTAAATTGTAATTACCTGGGGTGATTGAATCCCGGTAAAGTCTTACACCATTAATAAAAAGATCTACCGTAGAGGGTAAGCTGGCGCTACCATTTAAGGCCGGGATATTCCAATACACAAAATCAGGACGATCAATATAATTGGTTCCAAAGCTTAAACCGCCAAAACGAAAAGAATTATTTAGCAAGTTATAAGGACTGGTCGTATCACCGAAAGTCAGCTTCAAAAATTTTGTCGGAAAATCGATATCTAAGGTACTGTTTACGCGCAAAAACGTTTGTTCTGTTTCCTCAGGTTCATTCCGATAGAGAAACGCATTTTTAAACAACCAATAATCTTTAAAGATTCCAAACTCTGAGAACGTATTAAACTCTTGATCTTCTTCATCCTTACCATAAAACAGACTATAGTTCACAAAGCCACCAAAGTTTGCTTTTTCCGGAACTTCTATTTCCAGCTCATAATCGGTTCCTACGAAAAAATCTGCAGGAAAGAAGATTTTAATCGCCTGAAGACTATAATCATCCTCGACTGTAATTCCTGGCTGTGTTAATGAACAAAAATCTTTCTTAGCCAGGTGTCGTGAAATTTTTTCTACCCGTATTCCAATATCAGATAAAGCTTCACATTCAACAAATCTTTTCCCATTCTCAGAAAATGTTACAGTTTCAGTGTGATAATCCACACCATTGATCCATATATTAACGATAAGTACTTCTGGACTTTTTAGTTGATTTGATTCTTGACTAAGTTCTGCATTTGCATTTATCACTCCCATACCACATGCAATCATTAGGAAAAGTTTTGTGGCTTTCATAGCATGATCCTTTTACTATTTCTTATTTTTCTGAGATAGAACTATCACCCTTTTACTGGAAACTCTAAATACCCTGCCTGCTCATCTAATTTAATTTTTAATTTGGCTATGTTCCCAGTTTTAATTTCACCTAATTCAAATTTAATTTTATTACCGCTTAACACATACAAAGCTAAATCTTGTCGAAGTAATTCATTATTTTTATTATCGAGTACAACAACTTCAGTAATTTTCGCAAAAGAATTTTCTGAATTAATAATATTGAGATAGGCTATATTATTAATTTTGTGTAGATCCACACTGAGCTTTGGAGGAACTACCTTTCCAGCAAAAAGTGGTAAAGAAAAATTAAATAAAAAGTTAATCGCAGACTCCTCTGCAACTGGTGTTACTTCCTTAAAAACTACTCTCCAAGACTGTTGTTTTTCCAGGTTTTCCGGCGGCTGACTAAAGCCAATACGCACAATCTGCTTACTTTCTGGTTTAAGTTCAAAAGTTTTTGGATTAAATAATAAAGTTCTATCTTCTACAAGAACATCTTCTCCTTTTTCATCCTGCTGCCATTTATATGCATTAACTTCATATATTTTAGATTTAGATAGACCAGTACTTTCGATATTAACCGTAGTACTTTTCTGTCTTTTAAAATCTTGGATATTTAATTGTATCGGATTAAATTTAATTCCTGCAGACAAAGAAGCACTGTAGAGAAGCACAATTAGCAACCCTATTAATTTTATATTCACCTTTGACTCCAAATATTTAAATATAATTATTATTAATTTTTTATATTAAAGTAGGAGATGTTTAAAACATCTCCTAACGGTGTAACTATTTTATAAGAATGATTTTCTTATTTTTAGAATCGAACCGCTACTGTATAAGTACCACGGTAAGTACCAGCATCAGCGTTGTTATAATCATTTTGTGCAACTGTTGCAGTTACATTAAATGCCTGATCTGCATTGCCTGTACTAGCTAAAGTACCACCATTGTACACATCAGCAGCGCCATTTTGACGTGTGCTCACTTGTACCGGTACTGCGCCACCCGCTCCAGTTAAGGTATTTGGTGCTGAGATTTGCAGTCTGTATGGTGCATTTGTACGTACATTAAATGTTCCTGTATCTGTCCAAGTACCATTTTGTGCTTGAGCCAGCGTTAAGGTTTCATCTACGACATCTAGGTCGCAATGTCGAGCGACATCTAGAACTACATCAATTTTTCCATCACACTTATCAGCACAAGCATGCTTGCCTGGTTTATGTGGTTTAGTCGGTTTAGATGGACCTGGGCCACGATCTGGGCCACCTGCATATACACTTGCTGATCCTAAGCCAAGTACAACTGATGCTAATGCTGTTAGAACTATTTTATTCATTTTTTTCTCCATTCTTTTAAAAGAATATAAATATTTATTTCGAAGAACGGTTAATGCAAAACTCTTATTGTTATGAGTGTAGCTACCTAACCGTAGGCTTATCTTATTATTATTAGTTCCAAAACATACAAATGTGATAACTTTCACAATATGTTTTATTATTCTTTAATAAAGACACACTTTTGTCTTAGATCACTATATTCTAAAGAATTATTTTTTTCGAATTTTGCAATTAAGGCGAATTAAAGAGAAATTTATAAAAACTAATTTTCTATCAATATTTTCAATCTAAAAAATCAATTAAACATAAGTTATTGTTTTTATTTTATTTATATTAAATAAAAAATAGTTTCATTAAATATTAAAACCTTACAAAACCTTACAATTTACAATCCAATATTTTAAAATAAAAAAATTACTACTTTTATTTTTTTTGATTATTCATATATTTACATTATCCTTCTCATCAAAAAACCATTCAATATAAATAATTAAACCTCTACAATCAATAACTTAATAAATTATTTTTCACTATTTTAATACTTGTATCACAATTAATGACTTTTATTTCTTTTTCTATACAAATTCATTCAACCTTAAATTTTACGATAATTTTACTGGATATAAATTCAGTTCAAATAATAATTCAATTAACTTTATATTAAAATAATTAAATTATTTTTCATTTTAAATATAAAAAATTTAATTACTTCTAATTTTTAAGACCTGTTAATACTTAAGAATAATTTTCAATTAATCATATAAACCATTATCTTCCTATAGCTTATTTTATTTTAATTTTATTTATCAACTTAGTATAATCCACCCTTAGATCTAATTATCCACATTTCCAACTTATCAAAGAAAATTAATAATCAATAAATAATTAATTATTTTTAAACCCAATAATTTACATTTCTAAAAATAAAAATATAAAAACACCATTCAATTTGAGTGGTTTTTTCCTTTAAATCAAATGATCCGAGAAATTAGTTTTACTCTTTATAACGATCTTGTTTGCTTGAATCCAAGGTATGAACGAGTAAAAAACACTGTTTTGTACGAAGTGCAAGGAGGCAAAGCACTGATTTAAATGAAGCGCAAGAAGTGAAAGCACTGCTTTCATCTATTTGAGGCATGAAGTTCAACTCAAATAAATCAGTTTTGTTTTTTACGAGACATAAAAAAGCCCCTGTTAAAAACAAGGGCTTTTAGACTTAGAAATTAGAACTTAGTTCTTTTCTTTGTCTACGATTTTGTTTGCTTGAATCCAAGGCATCATCGCACGAAGTTTGTTACCCGTTACTTCGATACCGTGAGCAGCATTTTGACGACGACGTGCAGTCATAGATGGGTAGTTCAACGCACCTTCTTGGATAAACATCTTCGCATATTCACCTGATTGAATACGTTTAAGTGCATTGCGCATTGCTTCACGAGACTGTTCGTTAATAACTTCAGTACCAGTTACATATTCGCCGTATTCAGCGTTGTTAGATACTGAGTAGTTCATGTCCGCGATACCGCCTTCGAACATCAAGTCAACGATCAATTTAAGTTCGTGTAAACATTCGAAGTAAGCCATTTCAGGTGCATAACCCGCTTCAACCAAAGTTTCGAAGCCCATTTTAACCAATTCAACAGCACCACCACAAAGAACTGCTTGCTCACCAAATAAGTCAGTTTCAGTTTCTTCACGGAAAGAAGTTTCGATGATACCTGTACGGCCGCCACCAACACCTGATGCATAAGAAAGCGCAACGTTACGAGCGTTACCAGAAGCATCTTGATGAATAGCGATTAGGTCAGGAACACCTGAACCACGTTGGTATTCAGAACGTACAGTGTGACCAGGAGCTTTAGGCGCAACCATGATTACGTCTAGGTCTTTACGTGGAACCACTTGGTTATAAAGAACAGAGAAACCGTGAGCAAATGCAAGAGTCGCGCCTTCTTTGATGTTTGGCTCGATTACATCACGATAAAGTTGTGCTTGGAACTCGTCTGGAGTCAAGATCATCACTACGTCAGCTTGAGCAACAGCAGCAGGAACTTCAGCAACTTTAAGACCAGCGTTTTCAGCTTTTTTCCAAGAAGTAGAACCAGCGCGAAGACCTACAGTTACGTCTACACCAGAATCTTTAAGGTTAAGCGCGTGCGCGTGACCTTGTGAACCATAACCAATGATCGCTACTTTCTTAGATTGGATGATAGATAAGTCGCAGTCTTTATCGTAAAAAATTTGCATTGCTGTCTCCGCTTAATGCTTGTTTGTCTGTTTAACCAGGCAGTGAATCTTGTATTTACACTGCCTGATACCCCCTTCTTTTTAGGATGAGGAAATACTTTAAAATTAGATTGTCAGTACTTTTTCGCCGCGTGCGATACCCGAAACACCTGAACGAACCACTTCTAAAATGGTATGTTCTGCAAGTGCGTCAATAAACGCATCCACCTTTTCAGTTGTACCTGCAATTTGAATGGTATAAGTCGTTGGTGTTACATCAACAATCTGACCACGGAAAATATCGGCAGTACGTTTGATTTCATCACGCGATGAACCGAGTGCTTTGACTTTAATGAGCATCAGTTCACGTTCAATATGCGCACCTTCTGACAGATCCACTACTTTTACCACTTCAACTAATTTATTCAGCTGTTTAGTAATTTGTTCGATCTTGTGATCATCGCCATAAGTGGTCAATGTCAAACGAGAAAGTGTTGGATCTTCAGTTGGCGCAACGTTTAATGTTTCGATGTTGTAGCCACGTTGTGAGAATAAACCCACTAAACGGGAAAGCGCGCCTGCTTCATTTTCAACAAGTACAGAGATGATATGTCTCATGCTGTGCGCTCCCCTTTTGCCAACCACATATCCTGCATTGACTGACCTGCAATAAGCATCGGATAAACGTGCTCAGAGCGATCAACCATTACGTTAATAAATACGCACTTATCATTGATTGCCATCGCCTCTTCAAGCTTAGACTCAAGCTCATCTGCATGATCAATCTGAATACCAACATGACCATAAGCTTCCATCAATTTTGCAAAGTCCGGCAATGACTCTACATAAGAGCTAGAGTGACGACCTTCATAGTTCATATCCTGCCACTGTTTTACCATACCCAATGCACGGTTGTTCAGGCACAGAATTTTCACGTTCAAGCCGTATTGCTTACAGGTTGAAAGCTCCTGGATACACATCTGGATCGATGCTTCACCAGTGATACACACCACTTGCTGATCCGGAAATGCAAGCTTAGCCGCCATTGCATATGGCAGACCTACGCCCATCGTTCCTAAACCACCTGAGTTGATCCATTGACGTGGACGCTTGTAGCGATAGTGCAATGCGCCGAACATCTGGTGCTGGCCCACGTCAGAGGTGATGATCGCTTCGCCATTGGTCACTTTGTCGAGCGCACGAACTACTTGTTGAGGCTTCATCGAACCATCAGTCGGTAGATCAAACTTCAAGCAGTTCACTTGACGCCATTCATCAATTTGCTTCCACCATGCCGCAATCGCTTCAGGATTTGGCTTGGACACATTCATCTGTTTCAGCTGGTTCAGCATTTCGTTTAGTACAGGCTCTACTGCACCCACGATTGGAATGTGCGCCATGATGGTTTTAGAAATCGTCGCTGGGTCAATATCAATGTGAATGACCTTGGCATTTGGACAGAATTTCGCAGGATTATTGGTTACACGGTCATCGAAACGCGCACCAATACACAGAATCACGTCTGCATTGTGCATGCTCATGTTGGCTTCGTAAGTACCGTGCATACCGAGCATGCCCAGGAACTGTGGATCATCACCCGGGAATGCACCAAGACCCATCAAGGTATTGGTTACTGGGAAGCCCAACAGATGTGCAAGTTCAGTCAATTGTGCTGAAGCATTGCCTTGAACCACACCACCGCCAGAATAAATCACCGGGCGTTTAGCATGAATCAGTTCGTCAATCGCTTTACGGATTTGACCTGAATGACCACGGTATGGTGGCTGATACGAACGCATCTTCACTTTTTCAGGATATTCGTAAGCAAATTTCTCTGCTGGATTGGTCGCATCTTTCGGAATATCAACAACGACTGGACCTGGACGACCAGAAGCAGCGATATAGAATGCTTTTTTGATAATTGCCGGAATTTCGCTGGCATGACGAACCTGGAAGCTGTGCTTTACAATCGGACGGGAAATACCAACCATGTCCGTTTCCTGGAACGCATCCTCACCAATTAAGTGACTTGCAACCTGACCAGACAGGATCACCATTGGAATGGAATCCATATAAGCTGTTGCAATTGGAGTTACGGTATTGGTTGCGCCCGGACCTGATGTCACAAGCACGACACCAGTTTTACCTGTTACGCGCGAGTATGCATCTGCCATATGGCCGGCAGCTTGTTCGTGACGTACGAGGTAATGATTAATTTTGTCTTGTTGAAATAGCGCGTCGTAGATATGTAGAACTGCGCCGCCTGGATATCCAAAAACATGTTCAACGCCTTCATCCGCTAATGCGCGAACGAGCATTTCACCACCAGATAAAAGTTCCAACGTGATTCACCCTAATATTATTCACTGCACAAATGGGAGGCATTTGCAGTGTTCATTCATTAACTGTCTGCACTGTTATAGCACATAAATTTCATAGTTTTCATAGCAATAGGAAAAAAATCTGGTCTCTTTACTGTTCGAGCAATACAAGACCTAAAACATGTTGGGATAAACATATTTTGCTTAGCTTTGTTCAATTTCTCGGCTAGAGAAATCGCCCACTGCATGAAATGACACTTATTCGAAGGGTGATCGATCTAAGGCATATAAAACTATTGCAGCATTCTTGTGTTTTCAGTCTCTAAAGTCAAGTTCAAAAAACACTCTGTTTCATCTAGCTTATAGGGTTTTTGCTGTTTTTCTAAACTTTTATTCAAGATATAGCATTACAGACCTTCTTTATTTAGCAAAAATATTTAATAAAATCATTATTATAAATATTTATTTCTATAAAATTTTAGTATGCCTTATATAAAAAAAATGAATGAATTTTTCTATTTTTTGATTTTAATGTTTATAAATAAATTTACTTATTGGTCTGTTTATATTTTCTTCAATTAGCTTTTTCTACATTTATTACGAAAAGTCGATAAAATTACTCCTCTAATTATTTAAACTGACTACAATATGCACAACCTGAATGCTGAGACTGCAAAGGATCGATAACCATGACACGTTCACTGTTTGCCATGTTAACAAACACCCTTCTACTCTGTTTTATGAGTGGAAACACCATGGCAAATCAATACTATAAATGGGTCGATGCCAAGGGAGTAACGCATTACACCAAAACACCACCGCCAAAAAATGCAAAAAAAGCAGGTAAAGTGGAAACTTATGGCTGGAAAAATTCAGCCCCAACCCCTCCTAGAAATACTGAACCTGCTGAACAAACTGAGCGCGCATCTCAAGAACAGCTGCAACAATTGCCTCAAGCTCCAGCGGATCAAGACCAGCAGCAACGCGAAGCGAACGAAGCCTTGCAACAATCTAAAAAGCGTGCAGTCGCTTTATAAGGCATCCCTCTAATAGGACAGTCGTTTTTTCTTCGGGAAATGTGAGTGCAAAATTCACTATAAGTGCATTTTGCGCTATGCTGTGCCTCATAATTTTTTAACCGTTCTCTTGTATTACGTATATGACTACTCACATTGACTCAGAATACCAAGCCAGTGCGATTGAGCCTCAAGTCCAACAGGACTGGGAATCGCAGAAAGCCTTTAAAGTTGCCGACACTGTAGAAGGTCCACGTCGTTATATCCTCTCGATGTTCCCTTACCCTAGTGGCAAACTGCATATGGGTCATGTGCGTAACTATACGATTGGTGACGTGATCAGCCGTTTCCACCGTTTAAAAGGTGAAACTGTACTTCAGCCAATGGGTTGGGATGCTTTTGGTCTTCCTGCTGAAAACGCAGCAATTGCACATCAGGTTGCCCCTGCAAAATGGACGTTTGAAAACATTGATTACATGCGTAATCAGTTGAAAAAGTTAGGTCTTGCAGTAGACTGGGATCGCGAATTCGCAACCTGCACACCAGAATACTACCGCTGGGAACAATGGTTATTCGTTCAGCTTTATAAAAAAGGCCTGATCTACCGTAAGCTATCTACTGTGAACTGGGATCCAGTCGATCAAACTGTTCTTGCCAACGAACAAGTTGAAAATGGTCGCGGCTGGCGTTCAGGTGCATTGGTAGAAAAACGTGATATTCCAATGTACTACTTCCGCATCACAGACTATGCGCAAGAATTATTGGATGACCTAGACACACTCAAAGACGGTTGGCCACAACAAGTCTTGACCATGCAACGTAACTGGATTGGTCGCTCGCAAGGTATGGAAATTACCTTCCCTTCAGCAAATCCTGAAGTTTACTCAGATGGTCTAACTGTATTTACCACACGTGCCGACACCTTGATGGGTGTGACTTATGTTGCTGTTGCAGCAGAACACCCAATGGCGCTAAAAGCGGCTGAAACGAATCCTGAATTAAAAGCATTTATTGAAGAATGCCGTATGGGTTCTGTGGCAGAAGCGGATCTAGCGACTGCCGAGAAGAAAGGCATGGCAACAGGTTTGTCAGTTAAGCACCCTGTAACAGGTGAACAAGTTCCAGTTTGGATCGCAAACTATGTGTTGATGTCATACGGTTCAGGTGCGGTGATGGCAGTACCTTCACACGATGAACGTGACTTCGAATTTGCCAACAAATATGGCTTAACCATCAAGCAAGTGATTGATGCCAAAGGCGCAGATGATGCGGACTTTGATGCAACACAATGGCAAGAATGGTACGGTTCGAAAGAAGGCAAATTGGTCAATTCAGGCGAATTTGACGGTTTCGATTTCCAAGGCGCATTTGATGCATTCTTAGCGAAACTTGAGCCACAAGGTCTTGCGAATGTAAAAGTTCAATTCCGTTTACGTGACTGGGGTGTCTCTCGTCAGCGTTATTGGGGTTGTCCAATTCCAATGATCAACTGCCCAACGTGTGGTCAAGTGCCAGTGCCTGAAGATCAACTTCCTGTTGTACTTCCAACTGATGTGGTGCCAGACGGTTCAGGCAACCCATTGAACAAAATGCCTGAGTTCTACGAAACTAAATGTCCTTGTTGTGGTGGCGATGCACGTCGTGAAACCGATACGCTAGACACATTCGTAGAATCATCTTGGTACTATGCACGTTATGCATCTCCAGACTTTACAGATGGCATGGTGAAACCTGAAGCGGGTCAAACCTGGCTTCCTGTCAACCAATACATCGGTGGTGTTGAACACGCGATTCTGCATTTGCTTTATGCACGTTTCTTCCACAAATTGATGCGTGATGAAGGCGTGGTACAAGGTAACGAACCATTCACTAACCTTTTAACACAAGGTATGGTGCTTGCTGATACCTATTACCGCGAAGCGGAATCAGGTAAGAAAACATGGTTTAACCCTGCGGACATCGAGCTTGAAAAAGACGAAAAAGGTCGTATCACTTCTGCGAAATACAAAGAAGATGGTCAAGACGTTATCGTTGGCGGTCAAGAGAAGATGTCGAAGTCGAAAAACAACGGTATCGACCCTCAAGCGATTATTGACCAATACGGTGCAGATACTGCACGTGTATTCATGATGTTTGCTGCTCCACCAGATCAATCTCTTGAATGGTCAGATGCAGGTGTGGAAGGTGCAAACCGCTTTTTGAAACGTGTATGGCGTCTGGCAACGGGCTTCCTTGAACAAGGCAATGCTGCCGCAACCATCGACAAAGCGGCACTTTCAACTGCTGCGCAAGATTTACGTCGCAAGACCCATGAAACCATCCAAAAAGTGGGTGATGACATCGAACGTCGTCATGCCTTTAACACTGCCATTGCAGCGATGATGGAACTTCTGAACGCAAACAATAAGTTTGAAGCGAAAGATGACAATGATGTGGCTGTTGCACGTGAATCCATCACCACACTTCTGACTTTACTTGCGCCATTTGCACCACACTTAAGCCAAACGTTATTGGCACAGTTTGGTATTGAATTAACTTCTGCTCAATTCCCAAGCGTTGATGAATCTGCATTAACCCGTAATACGCAAACGATTGTGGTTCAAGTGAACGGTAAGCTTCGTGGCAAATTAGAAGTATCGGTAGACGCTTCTAAAGATGACATCTTGGCGCAAGCAAAAGCATTACCTGAAGTGCAACAATTCTTGACGGGTCCAACTAAGAAAGAAATTGTGGTGCCGAATAAGTTAGTGAATTTGGTGGTTTAATATCCTCAAGTTCCCTCTCCTATTAGGAGAGGGTTAGGGAGAGGTAATTTGAAAAAATCACCTCATCCTCTTGCGGAATATATTCCTCATCCCAGAGGGAGAAGGAACTTTATAAAGGATTTCACAATTCCCAAACAAAGCCCGTTGCCAGTCAACGGGCTTTGACTTTACAATCCCCTACAGAATTTCAATATTTTCCCATTTTGGAAAAACAGAGGACAGCGCATGCATTTGGGCAAACGTTTAGCAGTAATTGTTTTAACTTGTGGTCTGAGTGCAGGCTTAGTCGGCTGTGGCTTCCATCTTAAAGGTAATAATCCGAGCTCCGCACCTGTTACTTACTCTGTCATGAGCCTGTCTTTACCGCCCAATACTGAAGAACTGCAAGAGAAGCTGGCAGTTTACCTCGGTGCTGCAGGCGTACAGCTAAGTAATGCACCCAATGCTTATGTGTTACGTGTCTTGGATTATACCCCTCGCCGTCTAGAACTGAACGGTAAACTGGTAGAAACATTATTACGTCTCAATGTGACCTTCCGTATTGAAGATGCACGAGGTAATCCTGTGACTGAACCGCGTACGATCGTCGCGACCCGTACTTATCAATATGATATCGAGACAGTAAATACTGATGACCAGGAACAGGTTTTCCTGAAACAGGTTCTCATTGATGATGTAGCACAACAGATTGCGCGTCAGATATCATCAAATCGCCTACCATTGGCAAATCCTGAAACTCCTACTCAACCGGCACAATAAGACTGAACCATGAAACTTGATTACCTTCAGGCATTAAAACGTGTCTCCGATGCTCGCGGTGCCTGGGTGTTACATGGTCAGGAACCTCTGCTTGAGCAGAACTTGATGGATGCTTTTCGTACCAGCTGGCAACAGCGGGAAGTTGAACGTCAGCGCTATGATGTCAGTTCGGTCAGTGACTGGAAAAATGTCTTTAATGCATTAAATAGTTTGTCTCTGTTTTCGACTCAATTAGCGGTTGAAGTACATGGCAACATCAAGCCGGACGCTAGTGGCATCAAGCTATTAAAAAGCTATTTGCAGCAGGACAGTGACAATTTATTGCTGATCATCATGCCTAAACAGGATAGTAGCAGCCTGAAATCCAGCTTTTTCCAGGTCATGGATGCCAATGGCGTCAATGTCTCTCTGACAGCCAATTATCCGCGCGACCGTCAGCAAATTTTGTCAGTTGAGGCAGAAAAGCTCGGCATTAAACTTGCCAATGATGCCTGGGTATGGCTGGAACAACACCATGAGCATAACCTGCTGGCAGCCAAAAATAGTCTGATGCGTGTTAGTGATACCTTTGCTGAGATCGATGTAATCCAGGTGGATCATCTGTATGCCTGCCTGCAAGATCAATCACGTTATAGTACCTATGACCTGAGTGATGCCTTGCTAAATGGCAATCTGGCACAATCGATTAAAATTTTTCAGTATCTGATTGCTTCTGGTGAGCCATTGAGCTTAATTCTGTGGAGTATCAGCAAGGAAATGCGTTTGTTAATGCAACTGTTTGAACAGCCACAAAATGCGCTACAGATCGGTATCTGGAAAACCAAAGTTAGCCTATATCAACAGGCTTTACGTCGACTTAGCCCACAAACCTTTTTAGCTTGGCCGGCCCTGTTATTAAGAGTTGATGCTTCTATCAAAGGGTTGGGGCATGAAAACCCTGAACATTTGGTGCAGCAAGCCATTGCCAGCATGTGTGGCAAAACTTTATTTCATTAATAGCTTAATCATCAGATAAATAAAATAATAATCATTCTTATTTGTTAAAAAATTCACGATTTATCCTTAATTCGCTTTTATAATCATTCACATATCTCTGACTTAAATCTGTTCACTATGCCAAAAATAAAACCGTCCAAACTGATCATGGCAGTAGTCATTGCCATTGCACTTATAGCCACCGGGTGGTATTTCCTCAAACCTGAAGAACAGCCAACACAATACATTACTGCTGAGGTGACTCAGGGAGATATTGAAAACTCGGTACTGGCAACAGGTGTACTGGAAGCCACCAAAATGGTCAGCGTCGGTGCGCAGGTTTCTGGTCAGGTGAAAAGAATGTATGTGCAACTGGGCGATCAGGTTAAACAGGGTCAGTTAATTGCTCAAATTGATTCTGTACGTCAGGAAAATGATTTAAAAACTGCTGAAGCCAGTATTAAAAACCAGATGGCACAACTTGCTGTGCGACAAGCAAATCTGGCCAAAGTTGAAGCGGAATATAACCGTCAGAAAGCCATGTATGCACAGGATGCGACTTCCCGTTCAGAGCTGGAATCAGCCTTGGCAAATTATAAGACAGCACAAGCGGAGATTACTGCAATTAATGCTCAGATTGAACAGTCACGTTTAACTTTAGCCACTGCAAAAGAAGATCTGGGCTATACCCAAATCGTGGCACCGATGGATGGCACCATTGTGGCAATTGTGACTGAAGAAGGCCAGACCGTAAACGCGAACCAGAGTGCACCGACCATTGTGAAGCTGGCAAAACTTGACACCATGACCATCAAAGCCGAGATTTCTGAAGCAGATGTCATGAAAGTTGAAGAAGGCCAAACGGTTTATTTCACTACCCTAGGCAACAGTGAAAAGAAAATCTACGCGAAACTACGTCAGGTAGAACCAGCACCGAATTCAATTAATACCGATACCAATACTTCAAGTTCATCTTCTAGTTCTGCAGTGTATTACAACGCCTTGTTCGATGTACCGAATGAAGATGGCAAACTTCGTATTGATATGACGGCGCAAGTCTATATTGTGCTGGATGAAGCACGAAATGTATTGACCATTCCAGCCGCTGCGATTCAAACCTCTAACCGTCCACAACGTCCAAATCGTGGTGAAGGTACTCAAGAAACACGTGGCGAGGGTCGTTCACGCAGCGAAGAGTCTGCTGCTCGTGATGAAAGCCGTGCTGACAATGCAAAAGGTGAGCGCCCTGCCCGTCTGGAACTTTCTGATGCAGAACGTGCTTTGATTGAACAAGGGAAAGCTCAACGTGCCATGGTTCGTGTATTACAAGCGGACGGTACTGCAAAACCGACCCCAGTGCTGATTGGTCTGAATAACCGTGTGACAGCGCAAGTGATTAAAGGCTTGAAACGTGGTGATCAAGTGGTTATTGCCGATGGTTCAGACACTTCAAATGACAGTGCTAAACGAAGTGGTGGTGGTCGTAGTGGCGCCGGCCCAATGAGAATGTAAGCATGAATCAACAACAACAGCCTCTGTTAGAGGTCAAGAATCTGATTCGTGAATTCCCTGCGGGTGAAAGTACGGTTCAAATTCTCAAGGGTGTTAACCTCGAAATCTATCCCGGCGAGCTGGTTGCCATTGTTGGTCAGTCCGGTTCAGGTAAATCAACCTTAATGAACATTTTGGGTTGTCTGGATAAGCCCACTGCTGGCAGCTATAAAGTCAAAGGGCGTGAAACCCGTGAGCTGGAAGCGGACGAGTTGGCCCAGTTACGCCGTGAATACTTCGGCTTTATTTTCCAGCGCTATCATCTTCTTGGTGACTTGAATGCTGCAGGCAACGTTGAAGTGCCTGCCATTTACGCGGGTGCGGACTCAACTGAACGTCATGAGCGTGCTGTCAAATTGCTGACTGATTTGGGGCTAGGTGAAAAAACCGAAAACCGTCCAAGTCAGTTGTCTGGTGGTCAGCAGCAGCGTGTTTCAATTGCTCGGGCCTTAATGAATGGTGGTGACGTTATTCTTGCCGATGAACCAACAGGGGCATTGGATAAGAATAGCGGTATTGAAGTAATGCGCATTCTGCGCGAGCTGAATGCCAAAGGTCATACCATTATTCTGGTCACACATGATCATAATGTGGCCAAGAATGCGACCCGTATTATTGAGATTTCAGACGGTAATATTATTTCTGACCAGCAGAATGTACCTGAAGTCGATGATGGTTTTACAAAGCAAACACTAGAACGCAGTGAACAGAAGAAAATCTCCAGCTGGCGTTCAGCAGTAGATCGTCTCGGTGAAGCATTCCGTATGGCGCTACTGGCCATGAATGCCCACCGCATGCGAACCTTTCTGACCATGCTTGGGATTATTATCGGGATTGCCTCCGTGGTTTCCGTGGTTGCGCTGGGTAACGGCTCGCAAAAGCAGATTCTGGAAAATATTAGCAGTCTCGGGACCAATACTATTACTGTATTCCAGGGCCGTGGCTTCGGGGATAATTCACGGTCCTCCCAAGCCAAAACCCTAATTCCTGCCGATGCGGATGCTCTGGCAGAACAGCCCTATGTTGATGGTGTCAGTCCATCGGTCAACAGCAGTGTCACTGGACGGTATAAAGAAATTGAAGCTTCAACCACCGTCAACGGCGTCAGTGAAGACTTCTTCTATGTCAGAGGTATGACTTTTAAGTCCGGTCAGCCTTTTGATAAGGAAAGTGTTACGGAACAGGCCCAAGATGTGGTCATCGATACCAATACCCAAAACACTTTCTTCAAAGATGGCACCAATCCGGTTGGACAAGTGATTCTGCTGGGTAGTGTACCAACCCGAGTAATTGGGGTCATTGATGCGCAAAAAGGCATGATGGGCAACAATGATACGCTGAATGTATACCTGCCTTATTCAACTGTTATGAGCCGTATGCTGGGGCAGTCCAATGTGCGTCAGATCATTGTACGTATTAAAGATGAGTACCCAAGTGCCGCGGCTGAAAATGCGATCCTGAACTTACTGGTACAGCGCCACGGTGCGCAGGATGTATTCACCCAGAATGCGGACAGTATTCGTGAAACCATTCAGCAGACAACCCAGACCATGACCTTGCTGATTTCTGCAATTGCAGTCATTTCTCTGGTCGTCGGTGGTATTGGCGTGATGAACATCATGCTGGTGTCGGTAACAGAACGTACCCAGGAAATTGGGGTACGTATGGCAGTCGGTGCCCGTCAAAGTGACATCCTGCAACAGTTCCTGATTGAAGCGGTACTGGTGTGTATTCTGGGCGGCATTTTGGGTGTGCTGCTATCCCTCGGGATTGGTCAACTCATTACCCATTTTGCTGGAGGTACTTTCCAGATGGCATATTCGACCACTTCAATTGTAGCAGCCTTTGTCTGCTCCAGCCTGATCGGTATTGTGTTCGGCTTTATCCCGGCGCGTAATGCAGCACGACTGAATCCTGTCGATGCCCTCTCTCGAGAATAAGGAATCTGATATGCAAATGAATTTAACCAAACTTGCCAGTGCCCTGCTCCTCGGGAGTTCACTGGTGGGGTGCGCGGCTGTGGTAAAAACACCCTATGAGCAGCCAAGTATAGCTGTGCCTGGCAGTTTTCAGAATAATACTGCGCTAAGTAAGCAGATTTATGATGATGTCCTGGCTAATCAGTGGTGGACCTTATTTAAAGATCCTCAACTGAATACGCTTGTCGAGGATGTATTATCACGCAATAGCAACCTTGCAGTAGCCGGGATTAATCTGCAACAGGCACGTATTCAGGCCAGACAAACACAAAGCCAGCAAGGTGTACGCATCGGTGATGCACGTGTTTCTACTGGTCGTCAGTTTAGTCTGGATGGTGACGGGGACCGTTCTACTGGGATTTCACTAGGTTATCCTGGTCTTAGTTATGAGCTGGATCTATTTGGCAAGCTCGCCAATCAGACTGAAGCATCCCGCTGGGAAGCTCGTGCTACTGAACAAGACTTGCAGGCAACGGCGCAAAGCCTGATTGGAACGACTGCACAGCTTTACTGGCAATTGGCTTATTTAAATGAGCGCTATAGTGTCGTACAGCAGAACCTGACAACGGCGCAGAAGACTTATGACCTGGTACGGGTACAGTATCGTGCTGGTGCCGTTTCTGGCCTAGACCTGACCCAGGCCGAACAGGCAATCCAGAGCCAGCAAGCTACTTTAAGTCAGATCGAGCAACAACGCGTTGAAACACGTACCGCACTTGCAGTCCTTATGAATATACCGGTGCAGCAGCTTTCTATTCAGGAACCACAACGTTTGCCGAATATTGCCTTGCCTGCGATTGCAGCGGGCTTGCCTGCAAGTCTGCTGTCACGTCGCCCAGACTTAAATGCTGCTGAATTACGTTTACGTAAAGCGCTCGCCAATAAAGATGCTAACAAGGCCAGCTATTATCCATCAATTAGTCTGACCGGTAGCTTAAGTACGGGTATTGGTACCAGCACGTCTTTGTCAGATGCGCTAAAAAATCCGGTTGCAACATTGGGCGCAGGTCTCACCTTGCCCTTCCTGCAATGGAATGACATGAAGCGTGATCTACAAGTGAATGAGCTGGAATATGAAAAAGCAATTCTGCAATATCGCCAAACCATTTATGAAGCTTTTGCCGATGTAGAAAATGCCCTGTCAAATCGTACTGAGCTGACGAAACAGGTCGAGCTACAGCGTCGCAATGTCGAGCTGGCAGAGAAAACAGAACGTTTGACTGAAGTGCGTTATCGTAATGGTGCAGTTGCCTTGAAGAACTTACTTGATGCGCAGGAAACCACACGTAATGCGCGCCTCAGTCTGGTACAAACGCGTCAAAATCAATACAACGCTTATGTCACTTTGCTGCAGGCGCTCGGTGGTAGTCCAATCAAGCAATTACCATAATATCTTCAAATAAAAAACCGCTGCCGAGGCAGCGGTTTTTTATGCCAGTCTGTTTTTCATTTGCAGATAGGCATTTAAATTGTTGAGCTGCTCCTGTGAAGCCGCATGTCCTAACAAGCTTCCTTTCTCTAGCCATGCTCGGGCAAGCGTTACCTCACGATCTACGCCAATGCCCTTAGTGTATACACGTCCCAGATGACCATAAGCGTCAGCATTTACCTGTGCAGCAGCTTTATGATAGAACTGGATCGCTTGATCCATATTAGCTTCAACGCCAATACCGTGTTCCATCGCTTCCCCAAGCGCATTCAAGGCCATGGCATTTTGCTGGGCAGCAGCCTGCTTTAAATAATTCAGACCTAAAGCAGTCTCCTGCTCTACGCCTTCAGCTTTAAGATACATCACCCCAAGCTGTGCTTGTGCCTGTGCATGACCGAACTGAGCCGCTTGATGCAAATAGCGTTTGGCCTGATCTTCGTCAATAGTAAATACTGGATATTGACCTGACAGTACCTGATAGAGATACCAGGCGGCATCAGCCGAACCTTTGCATACGGCCTGATTCAGATATTGAATGGCCTTATCACGGTTGGGCAATGGATACTCAGGCAGGCTATAGAAGCGTCCAACGATATAAATTAGATCCGCTTCAGATTGTGTATTAATATTCCAGTGCTGCTGCGCGATCTGCTGAATAATTTGCGTGGCTTTAGCGGTATCTTTAACTGTACCAATACCATGCAGATAGCACAGTGCGAGACCCATCTGGCTATAGAAATAAGCTGGATCAATTCCGGCAGCAGCCTGATACAGGTTAAACGCTTTTTCAGGCTCATTTGCGACCAGATAAGACTCATAATATAATGCTGCAATCATGCACAAAGCTTGAGGAAACTGAGTATTCGCCGCTTCACTCCAATAGCGAAAGGCCATAGTTTCATTCTTATCGACAAACCAGCCATGAAAATAGGCTAAACCAAGTAAAGTTTTGGCTTGAGCATCTTTATGCTCATAAGACAGCTGTTGCAAATGCTGCAAGATCCGCTGCCGCTGATCAACATCAATCATACCTAGCAATACACCAGCATAATAATCATACAAACCATTCTGATCGCCCAAATTAACGCTTTGTTTAATGAAGCGTAAGGCTTTTGACTGATCCTGTGGTAATAGCTCACCGCTTGCATACAGTTGTGCAATCTGTTGGGTTGCTTCGAGATGATCTTGCTGCGCGGCCAGAAACAGATAATGGATTCCCAAGCTTAAATCTTGGGTGGTACCCTCTGCCAAATAGTGTTGTGCCAACTGGTACTGTGAACCAGAGTGTCCCTGATCTGCATTCTGAATCAACAGTTGTAGACGATGCTGCTCTGCCGCATCCTGAGTGGGTTCGGACAATTCGGTGATTCGATACTGGGCTTCCAGATTACCGCGTGCCACGGCATGACGATACCAATACAGTGCTTTTTCGCAATCTCGATGCTGATAGTGATCATCCTCAAAGACCTGTCCCAGATGGTAAGCAGCTTCATCACTGCCAAGACGGAATGCATTTTCAAACAGATTAATCGCATTTTCGGTACTTTGCGGACGCCCCAAACCTTTGAGTTGCATCAGCCCCATACCGACATAGGCCTGAGGGATTTCCTGCTGTTGAGCCAGATCCTGATAGATCTGATAGGCACGCGCATAACTCGACTGCTGCCCTTCAGTACTGAGACGAGCCGCGTGCTTGAGCTGGGCCTCAATCTGTTCAATCCATAGGTCATGTTGCACTGCCCTGGCTTGATCTCGTGTTACCGGGTCAGGACGCTTCCACATCCAGATCCCCAACGCCACGATTCCCAAAATCAGCACCAGTAAGAACCACATAGCTGCTCCCTGATATTGTTTTTTGTTATATAAATCTAGTCTTCATTCTAAACGCAGGCACAAAAAAAGCACAGTAACTGTGCTTTTTTATTTTGTATATCAGACTTTTGCTCGCTTCATATCCAACTTTTTCAACACTTCTGATACTGCAACCATGGCAAAACTGGAAGTCACCACTACCGCTGAACCATAGCCACCACAACGTAAGCCCGCGCTTGGACAGACATCGGCACTGGAGAAGGGATTGTCGATTGAATAAACACAGGTGATGCCAAATTTTTCTTTCGGTTTTTTACAGATGCCTTTAGCACGTAATTGCGCACGTAATTTTGCCAGCATTGGATCCTGTTCGGTTCTGGATAAATCGGCTACCCGGATTTTTAAAGGATCCAGTTTACCGCCTGCTCCACCGGATACAATCAATGGAATTTTGTTAAAACGGCAATGTAACATCAGGGCAAACTTTGCTTTGACGTCATCGATACAGTCCAGAATAATGTCAGGATTACCTGCCAGGATTTCTTTGACATTTTCAGGCGTGAGATAGTCATCAATCAAGTTTACTTTAATACGTGGGTTAATCGCACGGCAGCGTTCAGCCATGATTTCAATCTTTTCACGGCCTAAGGTGGTCGTCATCGCGGGTAACTGGCGATTGATATTCGATGCCGCCACTACATCCATATCAACAATAGTCAGTTCACCGATTCCGGTACGTGCCAGTGCTTCGACTGCCCATGAACCGACACCGCCAATTCCAATCACCATCACATGACTGTTTTCATAATGATGAAAGCTGTCATCGCCATAAATTTTGGCTACACCGGCAAAGCGGCGGTCATATTCATCATCTTGAAGCAGATCAGTCATAGGTCATCAATAGCAAGAAAAACATCGGGGCATTTTAGCAAATTCGCAGCCAGTTGACTGCCACTAAAATTCAGACACAAATTCAGTCAAAAAACTATTCTTTAACCATCCATAAAAAGCTTAAAATCGATCAAATTCTATTCACCAGTAAAATCATCACAATAGATCTTTTTCATAAATCAAAACATGATCGTTATATTCATATTTAAATGGATATTGAAAGCTCCTTCTCCCTCTTGAATGAGAAGTATTACTTCGCAAGAGGAGGGAGATTTCTTAGATATAACCTTTTCCTTGCGCAGCAGTACTACTCATCTCCTACAAAGAGAGCAGAATTTCATTTTAATGATTAAAAAATGATTTATGAAAGAACCCTAATAACCAGAATATTTTAATCCTTCTCAGCTTATAGGGAGTCAGGTCAGTATGCTATTTAACGCCCTTTATGCACTCATGGTTGTTCTGTTCCTGCTTTATCTTTATGGCTTAGTTTTTAAAAAGCGGAAAAATTATTATTTCAGTGTCATGATTCGCTTACTGACTTTGGGATTATTTGCTTTAATTGTCTTTGATCAACATGAAACCCAGATCCATCTTGCTTTGGTCCTGCTCACCTGGGTACTGTTTGAAAGCAGCGATAATTTTTATAATAAAAGCCTCTCTTCAAGTAAATAAAAAAGAGGCTTTACGCCTCTTTTTCAATGTCCGGATTATTTGTTCATAATGAAGAAATATTCACGATAGTATTTCAGTTCAGCAATTGAATCACGAATGTCATCCATCGCCAGATGGGAAGCATTTTTCTTGAGGCCACTCATGATTTCCGGACGCCAGCGTTTTGCCAACTCTTTCACTGAAGACACATCCAGGTTACGGTAATGGAAATATTGCTCCAGTTCTGGCATCAGACGGTGTAGGAAGCGACGATCCTGACAGATCGAATTACCACACATGGGTGATACTTTTGGATTGACCCATTTTTTCAGGAATTCAATGGTTTGTTGTTCAGCATCTTGTGCAGTAAGTTTGCTGCGACGCACACGCTCCACCAGACCCGATTGTCCATGTTGACGGGTATTCCATTCATCCATGGCATTGAGCACACGATCCGACTGATGAACTGCAAGGACAGGACCTTCGGCAAGAATATTTAAATTGTCATCGGTTACAATCGTTGCAACTTCAATAATCTGGTCATTGTCTGTATCCAGACCTGTCATTTCCAGGTCGATCCAAATCAGGCGGCTATCCGGGGTGCTGCTCATAAATGTGCAATCTTATTAGGCTATAAAACATTTATAGTAGCAAATTTATTACGTCGATGCTGTAACTGACACCCTGCTTCATGCTATTTTTGCCATCTCGCTCCCATGGTTTTTTAGGATTTGAATGGCTTTAATACGTAAACGTCGTTTAACTGAACAACAACAACGTCGTATTCAAAAACAGCACAAAACGCGTCAGGAAGAGGCAGATACCTCTCAAGACCTGGAAGGACTGGTCGTGCAGCATTATGGTCGACAGCTAGAAGTCCAGGCACTTTCGGTTCCTGAACTGCATCCTGAAAAACCGGTGGTGGCTGAAGGTGAACCTGAACCCTTCTGGAAAGAAATTGAAATGGGCAGTGTGTGGCGCTGTCATACCCGTACCAACCTTGAATTACTGGTCACAGGTGACCGGGTCAAATGGCAGGCTGATCCAAATACTGGCTTGGGAATTATCACTGCGATTCATCCGCGTAAATCGCTGCTGACCCGACCTGACCGTTATCACAAGGTTAAACCGGTCGCAGCCAATATTTCCCTGATCGTGATTGTATTTGCACCATTGCCTGAGCCAGCACCAGGCCTGATCGACCGCTATCTGGTGGCTTGTGCCGATGCAGAGATTCCCGCACTACTAGTCCTGAATAAATCAGACTTGCTCAAGGAAAATGATCCAATTCTGGACCTGCTCAAAGAATATAAAAATCTGGGCTATGAAGTCATGCAGACCCAGTCTGATGGAGATCTGACTGAACTTTCTGCGCGTCTCAATGATGAAACAGTCGCATTTGTGGGGCAATCAGGTGTAGGCAAAAGCACCCTGATCAATGCCATCGTGCCGGATGCAGCTCAAAAAACGAATGTTATTTCTGAAAACTCGGCATTGGGTCAGCATACAACGACTTCAACACGCCTGATTTCCTTTGGTGATGGCGCAGCGCTGATTGACTCTCCGGGGATTCGTGAATTTGGCCTGTGGCATTTGACTTTAGACAAGGTACAAACCGGTTTTCCAGAGATTGAAAATCTGCTAGGGCACTGTCAGTTCCGTAACTGCACGCATAAACATGAAAAGCAATGTGCTTTACGTCAGGCAGCAGATTCAGGTGAAATTTTGCCACGTCGTTTGGACAGCTATCTGCGATTAATTGATGAAATCACGGAAGCTCAACAAAAAAATTGATATTCTTAAGCTTTAGCCCTTGAAGCGGTGATTTTGATCACCATATTTATGAGCTATACTCTTGGCAATTTTGAAATTGTAATTAGGTGAATTGTGGAACGTTGGTTCGAGTTTATGGGGAATCACCCCTTCTTGTTTGGTGCACTTGCAGCATTGGTGGTTTTGTTCTTCATTATCGAAGGTCAACGTAACGGTCGTAAAATTTCTCCGCAATCGCTGGGAATTTTGGTTAAGGCAAAAAATGCCATGCTGATTGACCTGCGTGATGCCAAAGATTTCCGTGAAGGTCATATCAGCGGTAGCCGTAATATTCCATACAGCCAAATTACCAAACATGTCGAAGAGTTAAAAACAGCAGATCGCCCATTGGTGTTCATTTGTAATCTTGGGCAAGTTGCAGGTACTGCGCTACAACAGGTCGGTCATGCAGATGCTTACCGTCTTGATGGCGGCATCAGCAACTGGAAAGCCCAAGGCTTACCTCTGGTGAAAAGTAAATAATTTACGATCAGGAGATTCATTCATGGCTGAAGTCATTATCTATTCAACGACTGTGTGTCCATACTGTGTCCGTGCAAAACAGCTCCTTGAGCGTAAGGGCGTAGAATATAAAGAAATCAATCTGTCTAAAGAAGATCCGCAGGTTCGTCTTGATTTGATGCAACGCACCAATCACCGTACCGTGCCACAGATTTTTATTAATGAACAATTCATCGGCGGTTTTGACCAGCTTTATGCTTTAGAGCGTGAAGGCAAACTCGACGAATTACTGGCTTAATTGCCCTTTAATTATCACCTCATATTAAGGATTAAAGAATGAGTGAAGAACAACAAGCTCAACCACAATTGGCATTAG
This sequence comes from Acinetobacter sp. LCT-H3, assembly GCF_001866125.1. Classification (NCBI taxonomy): domain Bacteria; kingdom Pseudomonadati; phylum Pseudomonadota; class Gammaproteobacteria; order Moraxellales; family Moraxellaceae; genus Acinetobacter; species Acinetobacter sp. LCT-H3. The sequence continues at coordinate 107,977 of NZ_MODX01000008.1, forward strand.
AGCGTATTTATACCAAAGACATTTCTTTTGAAGTACCTGGGGCACAAGTTTTTACCAAGCAATGGCAACCTGAGCTGAACATCAACCTGTCTTCTTCTGCAGAAAAGATTGATCCAACTCATTTTGAAGTCGCTTTAAAAGTGGTAGTACAGGCAAACAACGAAGGTGATACAGCATTTATCGTTGATGTCACTCAAGCAGGTATCTTCCTGATTGATAGCGTTGAAGAAGAGCGTCTGCCTTACATTCTTGGTGCGTACTGTCCGAACATCCTGTTCCCATTCCTTCGTGAAGCAGTGAATGATCTGGTCACTAAAGGTAGCTTCCCACAGCTACTGCTTACACCAATCAACTTTGATGCTGAATTCGAAGCCAACATGCAACGTGCGCAAGCTACTGCTGTTGAAGGTCAAGCTTAATCGTTTGATCCTGAATCAAAAAGACCGCAATTGCGGTCTTTTTTATGGTCTGTTTATAAGTTATTTAAAGGCTTGATGCCCCTGCTTTTTAATCTCATCCATTTTCACGGACAAATTTTGGGCTTCCTGTAATTGGTTAGCAGCAAGCAGCTGTTCTGCCTTTTTAATCTCTATTAGTAAATCCTTTAGCAATCCCTGATAGGCCACTACATGTGCATCTTCGGCTTTCAGTTTTTGCAGCTTGGATGGTAAATGTTTCTGGTAGCTTTCTACAGTTTGCTGCATGATCTGTAATGCTGCTTGTGCCTCTTTAGAATCCTCTGCAGCTTTAAATTTTTTCAAATTTTTATCCAAGTCATGCATGCTGTAATGCTGGTGCTCTTCTACTGCCATAGCCGAAGTTCCCAGACCTAAGCCTATAACGAAAATGATGCTAATCCACAGTGATTTAAACATGGTTATTTTCCTGATTTTTTTGTTTTTAAGCATCTTAATGGCAAAGTATTAAAAGATAAATTATCTTCATCCTATTTTTTAGACTTGATGTCATCAGATTTACATCATTGTCTATTAGTATAAAAAATAAAAACCCCTCAATTGAGGGGTTTTCTTTGCTTGAAATAAGTATTAAAAATCTTATTCTGCATCCAGCATCAGCTCTGCGCTCATGCCAACCGTATTATAACCGGCATCAACATACATGATTTCGCCAGTAATGCCATTCGCCCATGGTGAGCACAGGAATAATGCAGCATTACCAACATCTTCAATGGTGACATTACGTTTAAGCGGAGCCACTTTTTCATTCAGATCCAGCATTTTACGGAAAGATTTAATACCAGACGCTGCAAGGGTACGGATTGGACCAGCTGAGATGGCATTCACACGGATACCGTCTGCGCCCAAGCTAGATGCCAGGTAACGTACACCCGCTTCTAGAGATGCTTTCGCCAGACCCATCACGTTGTAGTTCGGCATCACGCGCTCAGAGCCTTGATAAGTCAGAGTGAGTAGACAACCTTGGCGTGCAGCTAAAAGTGGCTTTGCAGCACGTGCCATCGCGATAAAGCTATAAGCACTGATATCATGTGCAATCTTGAAACCTTCACGATCCGTCACATCAGTAAAGTCACCGTCTAAGGTATGTGCAGGTGCAAAACCGATTGAATGCACGACTCCATCCAGACCATCCCAGTGTTTTGCCAGTTCTGCAAATGCATGGTCAATTTCTGCATCTACCGCCACATCACAAGGAAATACCAATTCAGAACCGAATTGTGCAGCAAAATCATCTACACGTTTTTTCAGCTTTTCATTTGGATAAGTAAAAGCAAGTTCTGCACCTTCACGGTGTAATGCCTGAGCAATACCAAAAGCAATTGATAATTTACTTGCAATACCTGCGATCAGGAAGCGCTTACCCGCCAATAGTCCTTGTGCCATGTGAATCTCACTCAAAATAATTTATATGCATGATGCCAAGTCTAAAGCATTTTAGAAATTGCATAATGCGCCTTTTTTCATTGGATCATACATTGAAATACAGTTTTCAACTGATGCAAGGATTTTATATTAGATATCCAGATGCAAAGCCTGATGGGTATTTTTCCAGAGCTGTTCTGCCAGTCCCTCTTGATCCATATGCAAACTTTTAGCCAGTCCTTGCAGCACATAGGGCAGATTTGCAGGCGTATTGCGGGTACGCTGTTCAGTAGAATGCTGACAACATAAGGGCGTCATGTCTGGACAATCGGTTTCAAGGACCAGATGTTCTGGGCCCATCTGCTGTACCACCTGATGCAGTTTTCGGGCATTGGAATTGGTAATTTGTCCTGTCACCCCAATCTTGAAACCCAGTTTGCCAAAAGCCTTGGCTTCTTCAATCCCACCACCAAAGGCATGCGCAATACCGCCCTGTTGAAATTGATGCTCTTTCAGTATTTTGAGTACTTCCGCATGGGATTTACGAATATGCAGTAAAATCGGTTTGTCATACTGCTGTGCCAGTTCAATCTGAGCAGCAAAAAAGTCTTTCTGCTTCTGGAAAATTTCTGCTTGCTTATGCTGTTTCAGAAACGTATCCAGACCAATTTCACCAATGGCGATACAGTCTTCAGTTTGCAGGATCTGCTCTAAATCCTGCAAATGATCCTGCTGATGTTGCTCGATATAAAAAGGATGTAAGCCGGGGGCTAGATAGCTCCTTGGCGCATCGGCAAGATCATTTAAAAAATGCTGGGTTTGAATCAGGTCCTGAAAACGCTGCTGTAAAAAGCCGATCAGGATTAGCCCTTCCACTCCTGCCTTTTTAGCGGCATAAGCTAACTGTTCCCGATCATGCTCAAAATCAGGAACATCGAAGTGGGTATGCGTATCAAACAGTTTTAGGCTCATTTTGCAACTTGAGCTTCTGAAGCAGCCTGTTCAGTTTTTGGCAGATACTCTGGTTTTAAGATTCCCTGTAAATCACTATAAGGAATATTTAAACGCGGCAAGCCGACCACATAAGGTCCAATTTCATATTCTGCATATTGCAGTGCCAGACCTTGTTTGGTCAGGAAGAAATTATCCGTTAACTTGAATTTCCAGGCCTGCTCGTATTCTGCAACATCAGTTGCCAGCTCTGAATCAATTACCCAGGTTTTAAAGGCTTCATGCGCTTTGGCTTCCAGCTGCGCCTTTTGTTTTGGCAGGACAATATCATCCAGTTTGACCAACTTTTTACTGTCGAGGTCAAAGTTATAATAGTTCTGTGCAGTAGAACCATGTGCCCCACCCAGATAATGTGTGCTATTTAATACTACTGTGGCCAGCGGATTTCCAGGATTCAGGATCTTCGGCTTGATCATCAGGCTAATACTGTGATTGGCACTGAGTGCTTTCAGCTCCTTGTCCAGATTCAGGAAAGTCTGCATATAAGGAATAGTCTGCTTTTCCAGCTGCTGACGTGCACTGAGCTGGGGTTGAGTTACAGCTGCCTCTGAAGCTGCGAATTGAGCAGGTGTTGGCTCACTGGCAGCTTGTACTTTCGCTGACGTAATCGCATCAATATCAAGCATACCCTTTAGTCGGGCTAAAATCTGTTGATCAATAAATTCATCAATAAAACGCTGATTACTGTTCAGACGTTCAATGGTGATTTCAGGACAGCTTTTACCATCACATTCCGGGAGATCCAGGTTAAGCTTTTCGGTTTCACCCTTGAGCTGGACGATTTCAGGCTCTGCCTGAGTGACTTCCGGTGGATTAACCTCTTTGGCTTCCTTTTCTCGAGGCTGACAGGCAGTCAACAGAATCGCTGTCGCCAGTACAGACAGGCCGAATATCTTGTTATATTTTGGCATTCAATACCCTTTTGTGTTACATCACATTCTACCCGTTTTCGGGCATCAATCCTAAAACATATGCTGATACACTTCAGCTTTCAAGACCTGTTGTGTTTGTTCTTGACTAAGATAAATATCAAGTTGTTTAGCATCCTTGACAATTTCCCCACCACGATAATGCAGCCCAATCCCCTCCTGATCAAAGAACCAGTCAGCTTGCCCCCAATACAGTTTTTTCGGAGCAGTTTGTCGGACTTCTTTACTATTTTCTTTTAGCCATTTTGCATAAGCATCTTGCACGATCTTGTCCATCGTGACCCGTCTTCGTGGATCAATAATATCTAAGGCCGTCAGATTTTTTTGACTGCGGCGGTCTGCCACATAAAAATAATAGCGTTCCTTCACCGTAACATTTTCCTGTTCTGTATCCACCCCAATCTGCATTAACACATACTGATTATGCTGATAAGGGATGCGGGTATACATGGATAGTTGATAGGCTTTATTGATTTTAATCTGTTCCTGCCAGGCATCTGACTTTTTTACATAGGCATTGACGGCCTGTTGTAAGTTCATATCCTGCAGCTGATCTTTATCCCTAATCTGATCCTGAATCACCAGTGCCTGTTTACGTTCCATCCACTGGTTCAGCCATGGATCTACCGTATCCAATGTCTGAATATCCAGTTCGATACAGTTTTTGGTTTCACAAAATGGGAGTGCAATCTTGGCCGGCTGTTCCTGAATATTCAGATAAGGCAATACATCTGCCTTTTCTACTTGCTTAATTTCGACTACCGTATCCTGAGTTTTTGTTTCTGGTTCTGATTTTTTTTGATCGCAGGCGCCCAGCAATAATCCTAAACTGATTGCTGAACTCAGCATGACTGCATTGCTAAGTTTCATATTCCCAAGCAAATTTGAAAAGATAAGTGAATGTAGCACAAAATAAAACAGCTTCCTGAGAAGCTGTTTTATTTTTAAATCATTTTATTACTTAGTGTTCACGGGTATTACGGAACACGATGTCAGGGTAACGTTCCTGCATCAGTTGCAGATTGACACGGCTTGGTGCCAGATAAGTCAGATGGCCGCCACCATCAACAGACAACTGGTCATGGGCTTTTTTCTTGAATTCATTAAATTTCTTTTCATCATCACAAGAAACCCAACGCACAGTATTAATACTCACTGGCTCGTACACGCAGTCTACTTTGTATTCTTCTTTCAGACGATATGCGACAACTTCGAACTGTAGCACACCCACTGCCCCAACGATCAGGTCATTATTATGTTGCGGCATGAAGACCTGGGTTGCGCCTTCTTCAGAAAGCTCTTTCAGACCTTTTTGTAACTGCTTAGATTTCAATGGATCTTTCAGACGTACACGACGGAACATTTCCGGCGCAAAGTGTGGAATACCTGTGAACTGCAGATCTTCCCCTGAAGTAAAAGTATCACCAATCTGAATAGTACCGTGGTTATGCAGGCCAATAATATCGCCTGGCCATGCTTCTTCCAGATGCTGACGGTCACCCGCCAAGAAGGTCAATGCATCACTAATACGTACATCTTTACCCAGACGCACATGCTTCATTTTCAGGCCTTTTTCATACTTACCTGAACAGATCCGCATGAAGGCAATACGGTCACGGTGCTTCGGATCCATATTAGCCTGGATCTTGAAGACGAAACCACTAAAACCTTCTTCAGTTGCTTCAACTTTACGGTTTTGTGTTGGATGTGCTTTCGGCTCCGGTGCATATTCACTAAATGCATTCAGGACATGGTCTACACCAAAGTTACCCAATGCCGTACCGAACAACACTGGTGTTTGGCGACCTGCCAGGAATTCTTCACGGTCTAATGGCTCATTGGCCATTTGAACCAGTTCAAGAGATTCTTCAAATGCTGCCCATGCCAGCTCACCTACTTTTTCACGCAGATCTGCATGGTCATAACCATCACGTACTTCGATGTCAGTAATCACTGAACCGAAACCCGCCTTATAGACATAGAATTTTTCTTCAATCAGGTTGTATACGCCAGCGAAGTCACGACCAGTACCCAGCGGCCAGGTGATTGGCACACATTTAATTTTCAGGACGTTTTCGATCTCGTCTAGAAGCTCAAGCGGCTCACGGATTTCACGGTCCATTTTGTTGACGAAAGAGATAATTGGTGTATCGCGCATACGACACACTTCCATCAATTTAATGGTACGGTCCTCGACACCTTTTGCACCATCAATCACCATCAGCGCCGAGTCCACAGCAGTCAGAGTACGGTAGGTATCTTCCGAGAAGTCTTCATGCCCCGGGGTATCGAGCAGGTTGATCATCTTGTCTTTAAACGGGAACTGCATGACCGAGGTCGTGATCGAAATACCACGTTCCTTTTCCATTTCCATCCAGTCCGAAGTCGCCGCACGGTCAGACTTACGGCTTTTTACCATACCGGCAACCTGGATTGCCTGCCCCCATAACAGCAGTTTTTCTGTCATGGTCGTTTTACCGGCATCGGGGTGGGAAATAATAGCAAAGGTTCTACGAGCCTTTACCTCTCTCGCTAATTGATCTTTAAACATGAGAAAAATCTACAATATGTACACAGTTATGTACACATTTCTAAATATGTACTAAAACTGAAAAGTGGGAATTCAAAATTGGCGCAATTGTAGCAGATTTAAACTCGCTATATTCAAGTCTTGTCTATTGAAGAATCTAGATCCTATTACTGAAAGTAAGTTAAACCATTTGTATAATTTTTTCTTTTAAGCGTGTACAAAAATCTAAACACTCATTCCTCATCGACAGATTAAATTCTAAATCACATTCAGTAATTTTAAAGAATACAACATGAAAAGGAATATCCACGCCATGTTGTTTTATATTAGTAGAAATTACTCCATTAGTACTGTCTAAATGAAGTGATGCCCATCTTTTCTCTGATATTGGATATATAAAGCCACATCCTTTGATTTTCGCCTCATTAGCGTATTGACCTATGTAAGTATGGAGCTGAAATAGATCCTCTCGACCTACGCCAAATCTACTGTCGAAAGTTTTATATTTAACATCAAATATATAAAGACCTTCAGCACTTTCCAGAACAAGATCTGGCTCTAATTTCCTCATATATCCAGTATTGATACCTGCTGATATTTTATGAATTTGCGCATATTTACTACGCACAATTATTCCTGCTCTTTTTATTAACTTACGAATAAAATATTCAAAAAGCATAGATACATCAAATAGAAATGAGCTCGATGCTTCATCTGAACTAAAATCCGAACTTTTTTGACTTATGATTTTCTTAGATAAATCTATAAGAACGTTGTAATCATTATAAAATGGATTTGTGAAATATTGCGTTCGCAAAATCTCCTGTCTCGTCCTTTTTATCCCTTTATTAGCAATAAGAAATGTATTATAGATATTCCTCGTATGCTGACAAAATGAGTAATGTTCTATAATTTCATAAGCAGCAAGGAAAAGTGAAGCTGAAGGGTTTTCATAGCTATGCTCTCTATAACTACATAAATGTTTTCCTAACATCTTATTGTTAAAATAATCAACAACATCAATCTTCCCACGCACTCGCCCTAACTTCTCATTTTTTGTTATATATGTTTTTGGAAGCCCTAATCGATACGCCCGCTTAAATTTAATGTTCCAAAGATATGCAAGGAGCCATTCATAACCCTCCCCTATATTTTGACCTCCGAAATTCTCCAGTTCAAGAAATCCGTCAGCGTCAGCTATAATAAATCTTAAGAAATTATCCCCAAATCGCGAACTAATCTTTAATGAATAATCTCCCTGCTTAATAAAGCCAATAAGATTTCCTGTGGTAAGAGTAAAGTTAGCTGCATTAATACCACTAACTCTTAATAAAGCGTCATCAGTATTATGCTCATATTCACTATCGTTAAAGAGAACCAAAGCATCAGCACCACGCTCCATTAAGGAATCATTGACATCAGTAGATAACCTATTAATAAAGTGCCAAACTGCTTGGTCGTTATTATAAGGATACGTCCATTGTCCACTAGCCCTTTTATTTAGCTTAACAGGGTTATCTAATCGTCGGTTATACAGTATTCCATCTTGAACTGTATAAATTTGATTGTCGACCAGAGTTCCATTTTTAATGACATTAAAGAGCCACACATTAGACCCCAAAAGATTTACTAAAAGATCTTATTAACTCTGCTTCTTCACCTGTACCACGTAAATATTCTTGCAACAATGGTCTGATACTATCTTCCCAAATCAAAGCTTTCACCTCAGTTAAGCTTAAACTTTTAGGGTATTTCAAATTCATTAAATAAGCATGCCCAATCTGGTAATCATTACCAAGTAAAGCTTGAGCTTTTATATTTTCATTAAGCTCTTCAAGACTACTTGCTAATTCAATCCATTTAGCACAATGCTCTGAAAGGTAGAATTTCAACAACCTTGTATCTGGCTTCACCTCTTGCCAAGAAAATCTACGCCGAAGAGCGAAGTCAAAACTTTCCACACTTCTATCAATCGTATTCATTGTGCCAATTAAATATATATTGGTAGGAATGAAAAATTGATAGGTCTGTCCTAATTCCAGTATGCCTGTTTTCTTCGTATTCAAATTAGCATATTGGGTTTTAACACTGCCCTTAACACCACGATATTCTAAGCAGTACATTAACTCGCCAAAAACACGAGATAATTCCGCACGGTTAATTTCATCAATAATAAAAAAGAATGGAGGGATAGCATTAGAAACTAATTTAGTTTGGTCCTCTACTCTAAAGATATAGTCCCAATATGAATTACTGAGTTGATCTTTATAAGGATGTAAATCAAGGATTTTTATCTCATCCCATTCTTTATCTAGATGCAAATTAAATACATCAATTTCCCATTTACCAGCCTTTAAACAAAACTCTTTAAAAATCCCATTCTGTAATGTTAATTGGGCTTGTCCATTCTCATCTAAAATAGGGCGTAGTCCTTCAATGAAATCCTCATAGCTGAAAGACGGATGGAATTGCACTAACTCAATCTGACCTTGATGAGTAAAATCAGTATCAGGAGCAAACTCCTCTTTCCAAATATCAAACAAAAGTGAAGTTTGCTGACGAGCCTGAAAAGTCTTACCTGTTCCAGGAGCACCGTATTTAATAATTTGTTTTTTTAAACTGAATGGGTTTGACAAATTTTCATAGAGCTCCCAAACAAACTGGCTTAAAAAAAATTCGTCTGTCTCTTGATTCTGCATCTCTTCACTGAATACCTGTTTCAAAATCTCCATCAAAAATTGATTTTTTGAAAACCAATCTTTAGGTTCACTATCTGGATAAATTGGAATAATTTTTTCACGCATTAACCAACTAAAAACTTGGTTAAATTTACCTGAGTCTACCGTTGTAGAAACATCAAGAGTACATGCAGCAACTACCCTATTAACAAGCACTGGATTATTTTTTTCTATATATTCAGACCAATGATCTTGAAATATTTTGTAGCTTCTTATATTAGGCTCAAGAATCAATTGTTCTAAGGCTGTTAAAAATTCTTTATTTTTAATAACCTTACGGAAGTCGATTTCACTCAAAGTCGACTGCCCACGAGAAGCAATACCATTATTTTTATCATAGAGAAGCTGCTGTAGAAAATTTTCATCCCTCTCTGATAATGTTTCTCCTTGTTTTATGCATTCTCGTTTTTTTTCGACCTGATTATAAAAATTTTTATATGCTTTATTCCATCCCAAAACTTCATGCTTCCTATTCTCAATCAAAAGCTTATAAAGATTTTTTAATCTGATCGACATACCGTATCCTTTTCTAAATTACCTTACTTCGAAATTTTTTTTAAAATATAGCCTTGCTCTTGAACAAAGTGGCTCTCACAAATATTCTCTTCAATTAACTGATTTAGCACTTGTTCTGCTTGAGTATGTCCAATTAAAAACTTACGTTGTAAACTCGATACCGAAACGACACCTACTTCCTCTATGAATAATTTGGCACGTTCAAAAAGATCGTCTGATTGCATAATTCCCCCATTCTCAATGAATTAAATTTTTGCTCGTACTAAGATCATGCTGACATTGTCATACGCCTGTTTCGAATCTAATGACGCTTTCATGTCGAGTAACCATGCTCGAAGTTCCATATCTACTTTTAAAGCAGGCCATTCCGTACACTCCATCACATCATGCACACCATCGGTACAAACTAATAAGGCATCATTCTCAGTCAAATATTCTTCTGTTGTTGTAAAATCCATCACTTCATGCAAAGGATCAGCACAAAAGTATTGTAATAATGCACCATAAATACTGGCATAGTTTCCCCCTTCTTTTATCTCGCCATTTTCTCTTAACTGTTCAAGATAATTATGATCTCTCGTCAGGCAGTGCCACTTTTGATCATGCTGGCTAAACAAATATACTCGACTATCCCCAATATGTTGAATTGTCACAAAACCTTGTTCGCCATTATTTTGAATGAGTGCAAGTGTTGAACTGGCTCCAAAACTATTTTTTTGATGTGCTAATTGATCAACAAGATACTGCTGAATGGTAAATGCTTGACAAGTTTCTATCTTTTTATTTTGCATTAAAGCATTTAAAACTGTATAGGCTGCTTGCTCAGCTACTGGACTATTGCTAATCCCATCCGCTACAGCAACACACCACTGTTCTTTTTCAGAATGGCTATACAGTTTAGTGATGAGTCCATCATGTTGAATAACTTTATTTTCAATCAAAATGGCATCTTGTTGATACTTTGACCTCGCCTTCCATGTCAGACCTTGCATTTCAAAAGTACTCATCACATTGATCTCAAACTTAATAGTACTTTTTTTACCAAAACCCGATAACACAATCAAGAAAAATTTTGTATAAGTTACTGATTAATAATGAATTATTTAATTTAAAACTTACTTTACGCTTTTTAATTCTCATTCATGTTTAACTGTTTAAGTAAAAATGTAACTAAATATTTTTTCAAGCTAAATCATGATTTAAGACGATACCTTTGCTTAGGGCTTTTCGGCTTATCTGGAATAGTACGCTCAATCAAATCTGCTTCTATTGCTGGATTCAAATAATTCTTTTGGAATGTTGCCCGATGGTTTAAACCAACCAATTGCATCAACTCAGCCAAAGTGTAGTCTTCTAGCTTCATTGCTGAAATTAAACGCTGAACTTGATCGCTCACTTGTACGTAAGCTTGAGCGGTAACATGACCGCTATCTTGAGCGGTATCAGTTGAACTAAGAATTGCATCTAAAATCATCTGCAAAATAAATTCTATAAAAGGTGCTGAATCTGTTCGATCCGTACTTGCTTGTAATGCTTCATAATAGGCTTTCTGATTTTGATAAATCAGGCTTTCAACAGGAATATTAGCAAAGATTGGATTCCATCTGCTTAATATTAAAGTTTGCCATAGCCTTCCCATGCGCCCATCGCCATCCGCAAATGGATGAATGAATTCAAACTCATAGTGAAATACTGAACTTTGGATAAGAGGATGCACTTCGCTATCATTTAACCAATCAAGTAAGTCAACCATCAGTCGATTAATTTGATTTGCAGGCGGAGCCATATGCACCACTCGATCACCTGACATTACACCGACACCACCATGACGATACTGACCAACTTCATCAATCAAGCCTGTCATTAAAATTTGATGAGCTTGTAGTAAGTCCGACTCTTGACTTGGTTGCCACTGCTGAAAGGCTTCATAGGCTTTAATCGCATTACGCACTTCCTGAACTTCTTTTGGAGGTGCAATTACGGTCTTACCATTTAGAATCGCCGTGATCTGTTCCGTACTTAAAGTGTTCCCTTCAATCGCCAGTGAGCCTTGAATGGTACGGATACGATTGGCTTTTCGTAGTTTTAAGCTGTCTTGGATTTCTTCTAAAACAGTCAAGCGCCCTATATTCTCACTAATCTGTGCAATTAGATGAATGATTTTAGATGTGATGGTATAAGGCGGTTGGTATTTCATAAGGAGGCTATTCCTACAAATTTATTTTAGAATTATACGATCTATTGTAAAATATTGATTTTACAATTATTCAATCATTTAAAGTCTATTTAATTCTACCATTATAATTCGTTATTCATTTTTCCAACTCATTATGGATGCGCTTACAGTGGTTGGATAACTGTTTTTTTACAGATAAATCATTCATGATCTCTGAAGCTCTATATGTATAAGTTATAAAATTTCGTTGTTTATGAGCTAGATGACTATACATTCGATAGATTTTTCTACGGTAAGTTTTTGATTCATTTCGTTTAGCTTTATTTTTTGATGCTCTAATTTTGGAAATCAAACGTCGATAATAATTCGATAAGCTAGATGACCTGATCAATATTTTTTGACCATCGTATATAAATCCAAGATACTGTAGGGGCTTATCAATGTTAGTACCTACGTTGATGGCTCTCAATTCACCTGAAATACAAGTAAATTTTATTTTTTCAACCTTACTTGGATTTATCTTTAACTCTTTTCCTCCATGATTAAGCAATAGCTCTTCAATAGTTTTATAAACATCGCTCATTTCTATGTTTTGAGGAAAAACTAAAATAATATCATCACAATAACGCCTATATATTCCACCAAAATTATTCGCTAACTCACAACAATATTTGTCAAAGTCCAACATATAAATATTTGAAAGTATGGCAGACATAGGAGAACCTTGAGGAATTCCATATCTTTTCCCATCTATTTTTTTTGGTTTCTGGATTAGATATCTAACAACACCATCAGCATTAGTAACTTTTTTTTTTCGAATGCTTCGAAAATCATCTAGGGCTTGGTAAGGCTTGCTAGTTTTTTTTCTCAAAGGATTTGTAGTTTTTTCACCTTTCTCTTTTCTTTTTGACTTATCGGGCCATCCTAAAGCAACCAGAGCTTCTTCTATATCTAAAAATGAGTAATTAGTTAATGATTTAAAAACAATATAATGATCTTTAGATAAGCAAGGTACGCCATTAACACGCTGCCATTGTTCTTTCAGAATTCCATGATCTAAAGTATCAAAAAAGCTTGATAGATCAATTGTGAGTACATTACATTCTCTTATTTGACTGATCCAATCAAAAATCTCTTTAGCAAATTCAATGTTTGATTTACCCAATGCGCGATAGGCTAATACTGAGTTTTGTAGAGGAGTATCTTTTATGAAATTTTCATATTTTTCAGTGAGAAGATGTGAATAATAGGCATAAATATAACCGTCTTGGTTAGCTGCATATCTTAAAGGTCGTTTTTTAGCGGCTCTACGACTTAAACCATTATGACTTTTAATTTTTCGTGTACGTTGTTCAAATCCAATAAAAGGTAAAAACCAATGTTTAGCTACATTATCTGGCTGAGCGACAAGAGAATAAGCGGCTTGAGCATCAAGTGGTGTATCAAAATGAATTCTTGATTTAGGAATTTTCTTATTCTGAACTCTTAGAATATGTTTTTTATCATAGATTTCATTTTTATATTTTTCAAAATTCAATGCTAATCCCTATTTAGCAGATCCGTAAGGGCTTGTGTCGCGTCTCACGTTACGCCCTTACGGAGTCTTTAAACTTTGATCTGAAAATGTTCTTACTTCTTCAAATCCAGCACTAATTTTACCGAAAAACATCCTCGGATAACGCATTAACTTAATATGCTATACTATTGGAGCTAGTATGATGAACAACTGTGTACTGATACTATTGGAACAACTTACAACCTTGATGGTTCAGTTCTTTATTACAATATTTCTCAATAAACTGCTGGACAGTTCAAACTGCATCCCTCTGCGAGCTGGATAGTCCACTCCAAAGGCATAGTAAATTTACACAAAAAATTTATTAAAATCAATACATAGTTTTATTACTATCTTTTGAGAATACCGCTATCTCAACTCAATCTCTTTCTTAAACTTATTGTATTGATAACTCATAATCTGCCCATTTACTAGCAACTCAACAGCTTGCTGAATTACTTGTAAAGGTGCAATAAACCATTCTTTCGGTTGATGATTTTTACCATCTTTATCTGCGACCAATAAATCAAGGCAAGATTCACCGAAGAAAGCATGTAAGTAATATTCAAACTTCTGCGGATTAATATTGAAAGCTTGATATTCAGCAATGACTTCAACATCAGCCATCAAATAAGTAGGCTCTTTTTTTGCATTCGCAATACGTTTTTCAACAGTTGTTGTGGCGAAACCAATTTTGTAAAGATGATCGTATGATTGGATACGTGGATCTGTACTTTTAGATTTCAGAATATAAATATAGCCTGTCGATGTATCATCTTCAGTGATACCACTAAAATTAGTATAAAAGTTAGAGTTTTCTTGCTCATTCGTTTCTGAAACAATGCGCCCATCTTTATACAATGCTTTAGCCAATGAGCGATAAAGCATAGTTGATTCGGTGCCATTCTCAAAGATAGTACGGGTACGCCCATCTTTACGGAAACGCTTACCATCAACTGTTTTCGCTTCAGAAGTAAAATTAATATCTGCTAGATAAACTAATAAGCCGTTTAAAACATAGTAATTACCTTCAACCAGTTGATAACCCTTATCGTTGAACGGTAACAGCTTACGTTTCCCTTCTCGAAGCTCTCTGTGAACATCTTTAAATAAATGCTCAAACTGATCAAAGTCCTTACAACGTTTACGTTTAGCAACTTCATCTGCTGCTGCACGTTGGATAGGTACATGCTTAATTTTAAAGATGTCACCATCTTTACCATCATCAAGCAAACCTAGATCATCATCGTTAAAAATATCTTCAAGTGATTTAATATCTGACATATCTTTAATCCTGATGTTGTGGCAGCAAATTATGTTCATCATAATCTGCTAAAGCCATGTATTGCTCTGGATTGGTTTGAATTGCTTCTAAACGGCTCGCAAGCATAAACTCAGAAATGTTTTTCATATCCTTAGCAGGTACACGCCCATGCTGTGTCACAAAATTATTAATTTCATTAAATTTTGAGACCAATTGTTCATCAGCCGTTAGACCAGACGTCTTTTTCTTTACGTTTAAAAGACCTAAGTCATCATCAGCAATCATATCTTGAAGCCAGCTAAAATCTTCCACGTATTACACTCCAGCTCGTCTACGTTGCTCACGAATATAAATTAGGCATTCAGCTAATCGTTTTTCAATTAAGTTGTTTGATTCTAGACTAGGCTCACGACCAAACTGAACTTTGAAGGCTTTTAACTTAGGCCATAGCTCAATGGCTTCTTCTTGAGTCATGGTAATTTTAGTTGCTTCGATTGCCTCCTTAATCAATTTTAGTACATTAACTGTGACTTCTTTTGATAGGATTTCAAAAGCTTTTTGGAATGGATTCACAGACTGAATTAAATCAATATTCAGGTCTTCGATATTGATAAATTTATCCGCCATACGAATAAATTTTTTATCACCAACTTCTTTGACTTCTGCTGTGCTAATCACTGAGTCAACGACTAAATATTGACTCACTTCTTCAAGTTCAGCTCTCGATAAGTCAGGATATTTTGTTTGGATAATCTTAGGGATAAGGACTTTATTCACCACTTCAGGCTCAACCTTACCTGCTGAACCTGCAATCACTTTAGCATCTTGAAGAATCGCTGCTTTTAGGTCCACAAGATCATTTTCAATAATAGCCTTTGTTTTTGCTGTACTTGGTTCTTTAAAACCTTTGATCGTAAGCGTACCTGATGGAACAATATCCTCATCATCACGTTTGGTTTTAAATTTGAAGTTTGGTGCGAGTATTTGTTCCATTAATAAAGATGCAGTAATTGCTTTCAGCATATTGTTTACTGCAAATTTAACTTCAGTATCCTGTGCATCAGGTTGAGCAATAAGATTAGTAAATTGCGCATGTGATTTGTTCGAGCTATCTCGTGTACAACGTCCCACAATCTGCACAATTTCAGTCAAAGATCCACGGTAACCAATCGTTAAAGCATGTTCACAGAATTGCCAGTCAAAGCCTTCCTTCGCCATACCTAGGGCAATAATAAGATCAAGATCATCTACGGTTTTAATGTTACGCAGATATTCAACAACTTTATCACGGCCATCTTCTTCAACGAGGTCTGCTACTTTTAATATCTTACCATCTGCACGTTTAACCGTGATAATTCCAGTATCAGGATCTTTAGCGACAAATTCACCAATGATTTCGAGGATCGCATCCACCTCATCATATTTATCTTTGGTTGATTCACCTGAATTTACGTTTGGAATATGAATGATGGTTTTTTTATCGGTATCTAGTACTTCTGCAATTGCAATAATGCCTTCATCATCTTTTACAAAGTAACGTCCTTTATAGAAGTGATAACCAATGCCTAATGACTTTAAATAGCTATAGCCATTGAGTTGTTCGTAATAGTTAAAAGAAACTTTATCAAACTTCGCTTCATCTTCAGGCGTAAGTACAGGAACGCTATCGCCACGGAAGTATGAACCTGTCATCGCAACAATATGAGCCGAGGTATTGTCCATTAAAGATTTAAGAACAGTACCTAGAATATTGTCAGCATCGGCTGAAACATGATGGAATTCATCAATTGCCACTAATGTATTATCAAATACATGATCTTCAAGCTCTTCAAAGGCAAATCTTAGTGTGGCATGTGTACATACTAAAATTTGATCTGTACCTTCCATAAAACGTTTAAAGGCTTTTACTTTGCTTTTATCGCCACCAGCAGTACATAAATTATTTTCAGGTTTGATGTCCCAATCTGCAAAAAAGCCACTTTCGCTCAGCTTCGTACTGGCAAATGAACCACCAATAGAGCGTTCAGGTACAGCTACAATAACTTTGCTCAACCCTTGGTTGTGTATCTTGTCTAAACCCAAAAACATTAATGCACGAGATTTACCTGATGCGGGTGGGGCTTTTAAGAGTAAATACTGACTATTACGATATTCGAAGGCGCGAGCTTGCATAGCTCGCATCCCCATATTATTAATTGAGGTACTTTCCCCAGTTTGTTGATAATTTACTTCTACAATATTTTTCATAGTAGTTCACTTATTTTGTCATTTTAATATAGTTTAAGAATAGGACACGTAATCGGTCTTCATCTGATTTAAACGGGCTAGCTTTATACAGTTTCTCGACTTGTATATCATTTTCTTGATGAGCTTCTTTCAAGTCATTTGGCATTAGATCTGGATCGTATAAGTCTGCCAATGTTAAATGACTATAATTTTCTCTGATAGCTAAAATATTAATAGCAGTTAAAGTTAACTTTTCTTTCATTTGAGCATCAATTTTAGGCACTGGGAATGTGTTATAAACAATAGAAGCAGAATATCGATAATCTGTTTTTAATCGTCCTCCAACAATTTTCACCCATTGCATATGCATTCGAGAAGTTAAAATTGAAAACAACCAAGGCTCAGCATCATAGATTGCTAAAGCGGAGTCTGAAATAATATTTTCTTCACCTAAAAAACCGATAGGTATATATTCTCGTCTTTCCGAGGAAACTCTAGGCATAATAATTGCTGAACTGTATCTATATCTATTTTCAGCAAATGCATAAGGAGTATTAGCTAATTCTTGAGTAGCCTCACGATCACTAGAGAGTCGATGTTGTTTTACGGATTCAAATCTAGTGTTGAAGAATGGAATTTTATTTAGTTCCTCATACCCTAATTGATCCGTCCAGATACAGTAGCGATCAATTCCTCGAATAAACTCAACGGAACCAAGAACTTTTTTAATATATTTCATTGCTTGAGGGATTTGTTCTTGAATTAGTGTTTTTTCTTCATTCGTTAAGAATAAATTTCCCCCATCATTCGCCATACTGCCAAATGACATTTTAGGTATGTTTGAAATAGGTTTGCTCTTTTTTTCAATGAATATATTTGGTAGGTTAGGGTGTGTTGACACTTTT